>JBFJKG010000104.1:0-6856 GCA_041635075.1 Solimonas sp. | reverse complement strand
GCGCCGGGAACGACGCCGTCCAGATGGCCGCCGTTGCCGCCACGTCCGGCTTCTATGTACACCGCACCGCTGGCTGAGACTTGCAGTCCCATGTGAACATTTTCGTCGGCGCGGACATCCAGGCTGGTGAGCTGGGCGGGATCGGTGCTGCCCGTGCGGATATCGACCACTGCGTCGCCGAAGTCGAAGTCTTCGGCCTGAGGGTAGTCCGGGTTGTCGGAGAAGTAGCTGCCGCTTTCGGCGCTGACGGTGACATTGCCCAGCGTCACGCCATTTTGTCCAACCATCGAGACGACGACCGCGCCGGTGCCGACTACGTCGACGTCGCCAATCTCAAGCACACCGCTGGCATCGATGGTGGCCAAGGTAAGGCCGCCGACAATTTCAGTGTGCAGCGACTGCTCGGGATTGAACTGGAAGGTCAGCAGTTCGCCCAATTGCGGTGCGTTGGCGGCCGTAGCGCCGAGCACCGATAGGCTGTCCATCGTCACTGCGCCTGCACCGACGATGTTGAGTGCGGCAATCGGCCCGGAGACAGTCACATCTGTTGCATCGAAATCCCCGAACTGCATCCCGGTATCAAACAGGAAGACTGCGCGGCCATAGCTGGCAGTGCCGGACTCGCCGCTGGTCAGCGCTGTGCCGATTTCTCGGGTGACCGCATAGTAGTAGTCGTAATAGCTGCCGGCGGTCTGGCCGGCTGTGGCAGTCACGTCGATGCCCTGACCCAGCACGCTCAGGCTGCTGGAGTAGATCTCGGCCTCTGCGCTGCCGCGTCCGTTAACGATAAGCCCGCCGCTGATGCTTACGGCACCCGCGGAGGTGTATGGACTGCCAATGGCCGTCGCTTTCAGCCCGAACTCTTCGTATTGCTGGGCGCCCGAGATCAGCAGGTGCGCATCGCCCCAAGACGTGTAGCCTTCGTCCAGGTACGGCGCCGCTCCATACGGGTATGGCCGGAACTCGCCGTAGCTCAGGTCGTACCAAGCGCCGGATATCGTGTATCCGGTGCCGGTAACCGAAAGCGCGCCCTGAGCCGTGATGCCGTAAGTGGCCTCCAGCGTGACGTCGGCCGCGGGGCCGCTGACTGTGACGTCGTCGCCGAAGAAGATGCTTGGCGTCGGCTCGGGGCCGTCGGAACCGCCGTCAGCGCGGATATACAGCGAAGCACGGCCGTAGTTGGACTGAACGGTCTGGACGCTATCGCTGGAGAATGTCTCGAGGCCGGAAGTGGCGGTAATGATCGTCGGGCCGTTGATGGCGACGGTGCCGGCCGGGCCATAGCCGGACCCGGTGCCGATCTCTACGGTGACGATGCCAACGCCGGTGGCATCGAGGCCGCCGAGCGTGACGTTATTGCCGTAGATATCGACGTAGACGTTGCCGTGAGTCTGGCTGCGATGGGTATAAACGCTGCCGTAGCCACTGCCATAGCCACTACCAGAGCTGTAGGTGCCGTAGGAGTAGTCAGACGATCCTGTGCCGGCGAAGCCGCGCACGGTGACGTCGCCACCGACGGTTACGTCACCGTAGGAGCGTAGCTGTACA
Source organism: Solimonas sp. (assembly GCA_041635075.1). GTDB lineage: Bacteria > Pseudomonadota > Gammaproteobacteria > Nevskiales > Nevskiaceae > Solimonas. The sequence goes on along the minus strand of JBFJKG010000104.1, from coordinate 5,308 downwards.
CAGGCTGCGGTCTCGGATGAGCAGTAGCCGGTATAGCCGGCCTTGTTCAGGCCCTTGTAGTTGTCGAGGTAGTTGTATCCGTAGCCAAACGGGTCACCAAAGCCCTCCGCTTCGAGGTCGCCGGTGATGTTGATGCCGGTATCGCCAAACACATAGATGCTGGCGCGAACGTCACTGTCGGGATCCGCAGGCTTGGCGCTGAGGTCGCCGTTGACGGTGACCGATCCGTTGTTGGCATAAAGATAAATGCTGGCGCGGTCGGTGACCGACGTGTCGCCGAGCACCGTGATTGAGCCAGTGGTGATGTCGCCAGCATTGTTCTGGACGCTGACTTCGCCGGCAGCGGTAAGTGCTGCAGTCGATACGGCGTCGCCGCCGTAGATATCGATATTGCGGCCGGCGTTGAGGTCGGCGTTGATCTGGATGGGGCTATCGTTGTTGTAAGTACTAAATCGGATGTCGCCGGCGATGTTGAAGACATCGTCAGCGCCGTCCACATAGATGCCGGCGGGGAGTGCGCTGCAATCGCTACAGCCATTCAGGTAGGCGTACAGGCTGGCGCCATATCCTGGAATTGTGCTGATACCGTTGAGTTCATTGTCGGCAATATCCAGAAAGCGGATGGAATTGTCGGCGTTGAGGGTGACGGTGGAATAGCTGCTGTTGTTCTGCAGCATGCTTTCGAGCAACGCCGTCGACATCTCGTCGGTGCCGGTGAGGTCGTCGCCGATGGTCAGATCGACCGGATCGATCAGCAGGCTGCCACCGTGCCCGAGCGTGATCTGGCTGCTCTGGAAGATGAGGTGGTGGCCCGACAGCTCCACATCGCCGCCGTGCCCGCCGTTGCCGGAGACATCGATGCGTGAGCCGGTGGCGTGGGTCAAGGTGCCGCCGGCGTAGGCCAACACGCTGCCGCCGTCAGCCCCGGTGCTGAGAATCTCGGAGTGGCCGCCCAGCGTCACCCCGCGATTGCTGAGCAACTGGATGTCGCCACCATTGAAGCCCGACGCGTCCAGCGTGCCGTCGTTGACGACATCGCCACCGTTGGCTGTCAGATAGATAGCGCCGTCGCGCTGTTCCACGCCCTGGGCCGCGATACGGCCGCTGTTGTTCACCGCACTGCTGGCCAGGTCGCGTGCTACGCGTGCCGTCATCAGCACGGTGCCGCCTTGAGCGGCGATGTCCCCGAGGTTGCTGACACCTGCAGCGGTGGATGCAGCCGCAGCGTCCAGCTCAAAGCCGATCAGCCCTTCACTGCCTAGTTCCAGCGAGATGCCGGCGCCTGAGGCCAGCACCACATCACCGAGCCGCGCTTGAATGAGCCCGCTGTTGCTGACCTGATCCGCGTTGAGCACGACGAAGCCGCCGTCGGCAGCGGTGATGCTTCCGGCGTTGGTAACGGCAGCAGTCGAAGCGCCAGCGAACACGTAGCGGCCAGCCGCGAAGTCTTCATCGCTGATATCGAGGGTGCTCGCCACGAGTCCGGCGACGTCGACCCGGCTGCCGGCGCCGAACATCACGCCCTGGGAATTGATCAGGAACACACGGCCGTTTGCCGAGAGATCACCCAGAATTTCAGAGGGAAGGCCGCCGATGACGCGATTCAGTACCGCAGAGGAAGCCGACGGCTGGTTGAACTGAACGTACTCGCCGCCACCTATGGAGAATTCCTGCCAGTTGATGATGGCGGTATTGGAGCTCTGGTCGATCACCGTGCCGCCCGGTGCGGGCGAAGAGATCGCGACCGATCCCTGCACGACCGCTGCGCCACTGGGGTTGGCCAGCGCACCCAATGGGGTGATCAGTCCGCCCAGCGCAATCGGCGCGCCGGATCTGAGGGCTTTGGCAAGCGGGGTTAGCGTGAGTTTCATATCCAGGACCTCTTCAGAAACTGGCCGACAAAGCGCCAAACAGGCGATGGTCGTTCTCGCCATCGCTTGCCATGTGGTTATCGGTGGGGAACGACCAGTCGAGCTTCATGTTCAGCCGCTGATACTGCAGGTCCATGCCAACACCGACGTTGGTCAGGCTTTCCTGCTCGCTGACCCCGACGGGGGCGTCAACCACGAACACCGTGCCGGAGTCTGCAAAGATTCTCGGTGTCAGCCGTACCGTGCCGACCGCAACGGGACGGCGAACGGTAACGGAGCCGAAGTAGCCGCGATCGCCCCGAATCTCGGACGGCAGAAAGCCGCGCAGCGAACTGGGGCCACCCAGCGAATACTGTTGGGTATCAACCAGCGGGTCCGGCGAGTAGACCCCGTTGACTCTGCCCAGAACCTGGAAGCCTGCGGCCAATGGCATCAGGTGCTGAAGGTCCAGTTCCACACGCAGCCTCTGGTCACCGGTCAGGCGTTCGCCTGAAAGCTGCGCGTCGGAAATCTCGTCGCGGGTCAGCCGCTGGAAGTTCGTGGAAAGATTGGCGGACACCTGGGTGATCGCGGTATTGGGATGCACCAGACTGTAGTGCGTGCCCAATTCGAGAACTGTGACCAAAGTATCGTTCAGTAATACGCCGCCGAAGTCGGAGTTGGCGTCTATCGACAGCACGCCAATGGACGCGCTGAGCAGTTGATTGGCTTTACGGATCAGCGACTGCTCCAGGTTGAGGCGGCCAGTCCGGTTCTTGCCGTCAACCGGGGAGTCCTTGACCTCAAAGTCAGCGAATCCGTATGAAATGTTCAGCTGCGTGCCGTGACGGTTAACGGGAACGCCGTAGGCCGCATAGCCGTAAGTCAGCAGGCCTTCTTCCGATCGCAGCGCCATCAGTTGCAGCTGATCCGCCATGCGCAGCGGATTGTTGATCTGTGCAAACAGTGAATAGCGGATCTCGCCGATGTTGTCGCGGCCGTAGTTATCGAGGGCCAGGGAGCCTTCCAGTCGCTTCTCGGTCGCCTTCAGCACCAGGTCGCTGGTGCCGTATTCCGCGCCCGGGCGGACTACCGCGCGAACCTGCAGGCCCGGCAGGGCATTCATTGCTCGGAGGCTCTGCTCCAGTGAAGTGCCACGGTAGACGGTGCCGGCGCTGACACCGTCCAGTCGGCCTATCAGCTGTTGCGAACTATATGCCGAGTTGCCTTCAGTCGATATCTTGGCCAGCCGACCCTCGCTGATCTGCAGGCGCACACTGCCGCCCTCAACCTTCTGCGGGGGCACATTGACGGAAACCAGGCTGTAGCCGTCGCCAACGTAATGTTCGGCGATGACGTCGGCGGCCGCATAGACGTCCAGAAGGGTGATCGGTCGGTTGATGAAGCTGCTGAGCAGTTGGCTTAGCTTCTGTTCGTCGTAGAGCGTGTTGCCCTCAAACACGAACCGCGACACCGTGAATCGGGTTGCCTGAGCGTTCAGAGACGGCGCGACCGGGCTCCCCCGTTGAATCTGCGGTCTTGCGGCGGGGGCTTGCAGCTGGGGTGCCGGTTTGAGCGTGTCCCCGACTGCACCGGGAGTGAGCGTTTGCGCACCGGCCATACCGGTGGAGCCCATGAGCAATACAGCCAACGGTTGCAGCCAGCGCTGCGTCCCCAAGTCCAGCCTCATGCCCGCTTCTCCCTTCAATTTGCCGCGACAGGCCCACAACGGTAAGGCCTTCCGCTGTCTAATTGACTAACTATAGCTTATGCGTCTGCCCCGTCCAGCCACCTAAAGGGGTGCCTTGTGACGCAGTGCAGATACCCGGTGGAGGTCTTGATTGGCGGTGTTCACTTGCTAGCCAAGCCGGTGGTCATATATTGTCCAATGGCTGTCATCTTTTTTAGGTTGAATAAGGACTTGGGTGACACCTGTCAGGATAGATCCTGTGTAGTCGAGGCTAGCCGGTGAATATGGAACACATTCCCGCGATCTTGAAACTGGATGCCGGGGGCCTCCCGGTCTCCTGGATACATTGGCACGCGGCGGTCACGCTGTATGCGCGCGAGCGGGTGCGGTGGGAGGCGGGCGAGGGGCGGTTTCTGATTCGCGGCGGGACGAACGCGGCCACTGGACTGCGTTCGAGCATCGAAATTGGCTCCATCATTGCTGTGGCTGATCGTTCCCGCCACCATGCCCGCGGTGTGCCGCTGCTGACCAATCGCACCCTGTTCCAGCGCGATCACAACCTGTGCATGTACTGCGGCGATCAGTTCGCACCGCACCTGCTGACCCGCGACCACGTCATTCCGGCCTCCCGGGGCGGACGCTCGGTGTGGAAGAACTGCGTGACCGCCTGCCGGCACTGCAATCAGCGCAAGGATGATCGCACGCCGGAAGAGGCGGGCATGCGCCTGCTTGCAATTCCCTATACCCCCAATCTGGCCGAATACCTGATTCTGTCGAACAGGCGGATATTGACTGACCAGATGGAGTTTCTGATGGCGCACGCGGGCCGCAATCGCGTGGCTGCGGGCAAGCAGTAGCGCTCGTCGGTGGGCGGTGGGGTTTGACTTGGGTCGAGTGCAACCGCGTGTCGAGCGCGCCGTCAGTCGAGCAGCCCGATGCTATGGATCAGGTGGCCGAGGCAAGTCGCCTTGCATAGCTATCAGCCAGCGCATGGAGTGCCGCTGTACAGTCGCCGTTGAATGCGGGGCCGTGCATCAGGGCCAGTGTTTTGGGATTGAGGTCCGCCAAACGGCGGATGGTGGGCGCAGTTGCGGGAGTCAGGGCGGTGGCATGGAACATGTCTTCTGCGGCCAGTGCCGGTTCAACCGGATCGGAGCTGCTGAGCGCGGCGTGTTTGCCGACAGCCCCAAAGAGGTCGCCGCAAAGCAGTGTGCCTGTAGTTTCTTCATACAAGAGGCCCGCGTCCCAGCAATGCGGAACGTGCGGAGTCGCCAGATAGCGGACTTGCTTGCCCCCCAGATCCAGCTTGGTATTGTCCGCCAGGGCCTTCGGCAATCGCATCGCGAGATCGTTCATCGAGATCATGCAACCGATCTCGCCAACGGCTACCTCTGCTTTCGGCGCAGCTTCAAGCCACTCGTTGACCGAGCCAGATTCGTCAGACTCGTGATGTCCAAAAGAGATCCAGCGCAGTGTCGAAACAGGAATCAGCTTGCCGACGGCGGCAGCAACCTGAGGGAACATCCCGCGCGGACCACAGTGGAACAGCAGCGGTTCCGAGGCTCGGATCAGGAACTGGTTGAAAGTGAAATCGGCCGGCTCCACGTAGGTCGAAATCCGGTAGATGCTGTCAGCAATTTCGTCGACGACCGTTTCCATGGCCTCTCCCCGCTGGTGAATGACCAGGCCAGATTATGGATCGGCTCAAGCGCAAAGGCATCTGCCGACGAACCACATGGGAGCGGCCACCGGAATCGGCGCTTCGAGG
>JBFJKG010000103.1:0-6861 GCA_041635075.1 Solimonas sp. | reverse complement strand
GGCTCGGGCAATACTGCCAGCAGCAGCGAGATCAGGATCACGCCGGTCGGAATCAACCAGATGGCCCAGAAGCCACAGAACAGCGCAAAGCGCTCCATGGCCGGAATCGGTGCGATCGCAATCAGAAAGATGCCGACGGTATCGGTGAAGATGCCGAGCACCGACGGCGCCATCATGACCGCCATCGTGACTTCGGCCGCCTTGCGGCGGTCCTTCACCTGGGCGTAGACCTCGTAGTAGCGCTCTGTGAACTGCACGCAGTGCGAGAATGAACGCGCCACCAACAACAACGGCACCACCATCAGCAGCGGCTCAATCGGTGAGTTCAACCAGCCAACGAAGCCGAACCCCCAGATGGCGGCGACGCTGCCGGTCACGATCGGCGTTACCACACCCACGACGTTACGCATGTACAGCACCAGGGCCAGGATCAGCGCGCCGATGGTGATTGCCGCAATCCAGCGCATCTGCTGCTGGTACTGGTAGACCCATCCGGTCAGCGCAGGCTGGCCTGCCATGTAGATTTCGTGATGCTCGTCGCGTGCCTGTTCGACCAGGTTCTGCGTGTACTCAAAGACCACGCCGTAGTCGAGGCGCTGCTCGATGAAGGTCGCGTTGATCAGCGTTGCCGAGTGATCGGCCGAGATCAGGAAGCTCCTGGCCGCCGGCGACTTGTCGACACGGGCGCGGAACTCATCCAGTTCCTCCTGGGAGTTCGGCACGTGATCTTCCATCAACGGCTTGACGTCGATGCCGTAGGGGGTGGCCTCGGCGTAGCGCGCTTTCTCGGTGGTGATCGAAAGGATCTGGTCGTGATCCACACCGGGCGCCAAGTCGATGTCGCGCGTAAGGTCCCAGACCTTCTGCAGGGTTTCTGCGTTGTAGATGTCGCCGTCCTTGCGCTTGACCATCAGGGTAACGGTCAAGGGATTGCCGAAATTTGGATGATCCTTGTAGACCTGAACGAAGGGATCATCTTTCGGCAACAGATCGGAAAAGATGGTCTTGAGCTGAACGCGGGGCAGACCCGCGGCGAAGAACGCCGTGATCAGCACAAATGCCAGTGCAGTGATGCGCTGGTGGCGCATGACCCATGCTGCAATGCGATAACGAAGACCGGGCATGGTTTAGTCCACGCGCCGCTGCAAGGCGCGCTCCAGTGAGCGGCTGTCGCGCGGTGCGCCGCATGCGGTCCGCTTACGCGAACAAGGCGCGCTCGGGCAGCGACAGCACGCACATAGGTGGCTAGATCCGGGCACTGCGCTCCTCCGTAGTATTCGCCTCGACCTGTGCATCAACTCTGCAAGGGCCCGGCTTTGTCGTATCGCCCATTGGCGATCGCATCGGATGGCAGCAATTAGACGCACCGCTGTCCACCACCGCACTACACAAACGGGTAGTTTTGAAGACCCGGCTGGGTAGTCGGGTCACATCGCCGCATCTGCTGCACTGCCGCATTCGCCACGCGGCCTATGGCGCGCCGACGATCAACTGCGCGCGACAGCGCAGTCGCTGCAACCGCAGAGTCGCCAGTTCCGTAGAGCCTTGTTGCCCCGCCTAATCAACAAGGATCCGCACTCGCACTCTATGGCTCCGCAAACTTGCTGCAGCGCGTCATGCGCCGACCACAATGCTGCAGTGCGACACGCCGATCACGCAGAACAAAGGCACCGTCCGTCTCCCCGCTCAGGCAACGGCGCTGCTTTTTCGCACAGCATCTGTGGCCACCTCGCCGATGTGTGCCGACGGACGGTCCGTTTAGGCTCAGCGGGTAGCGTATAAATTGAGTCGCTACACGCTGGACAACAGCAACAGAACAATCACAGCAGAGGAGACTGCAAGATGCGTCCACAAAGAATGGTCGCGCTGCGCGCAGGGATCGGTGGCTTAGCCATGCTGATTCCGATGCACGCCAGCGCATTCCCGTTTGAACTAGGCCCCGTCGACGGACGGCTCGATACAGTTCTTTCTGCAGGCGTCACCCTGCGCATGCAGGATCGTGATGATTCGCTGATGGGCATCGCCAATGGCGGTACCGCTCGCAGCGTCAACGACGACGACGGCAACTACGGCTTTGACAAGGGCGATGTTGTGTCCGCGGTGGCCAAGGCCACCCACGACCTGGATCTGACCTACGGCAACTACGGCCTGTTCTCCCGCTTCAGCTATTTCTACGATCAGGCTGCCTCCGACGCCGATCATCTGGAAGATCGCCTCGGACCCGGTGGCCTCGCCACCCGCGACCGCGAGCTTGGTCAGTACGAACTGGGCCGTCGCGGTCGCGACCGCCTGGAAAGCAAGATCGATCTGCTGGATCTGTTCGTGTACGGCAAGTTCGACGTCGCCGGCCATCAGCTATCGGCACGCTTCGGCAAGCAGGTGGTGAGCTGGGGCGAAAGCACGTTCATCCAGAACAGCATCAACTCGATCAATCCGATCGATGTGGCGCGTATCCGCTCACCCGGCGCCGAACTCCGTGAGGCCCTGATCCCCACTGCGATGGCCTGGGCCTCGCTGCAGATCAACGACGTCACCAGCCTTGAGGCTGTCTGGCTGACCGAGTACGAGAAAACCCGCATTGATCCGCGCGGCAGCTTCTTCTCAACGAATGACTTCCTTTCCGATGACGGCAACAAGGCGGTGGTCAGCTTTGGACGCCGCCGCGATGACAATCGCGTCATCGACCCGACGAACTCGCCGGGCTCGGTAACGGCATGGGTTCCGCGTGAGCAGGGCCCCGACGTAGAAGACGCCGAGAAGCAGTACGGCGTGGCGTTACGCTACTTCGCAGAGAACCTTGGCAACACCGAGTTCGGCCTGTATTACCTGACGCTGCACAGCCGCATACCGCTGGCCTCGGGCATCCGCGGCGCGTCAACTTCTCCGGCGAATGTCGGAACTGCGCCAACCTGCTCGCAGGACTCTGCCGCCAGCGGTTGCCGCGCAACCTACTTTGCGGAGTTCCCGAGCAACATCGACCTGTACGGCATCAGCTTCAATACCGATGGGCCGTATGGCATCGCAGTGCAGGGCGAGTACTCGTACCGTCCGGAACTGCCGTTCCAGCTCTCGGGCACTGAAGTGCTGCTGACCGGACTGGGCGTGCCCAGCTCGATCAGTGCCACGCCGCTACCGCCGGGCACCTACGTCAAGGGCTATCGCGAGGTTGAGGCCCATCAGGCACAGGTCACGTTGACCAAGGCGTTCGGTCCGAGCTTTGGCGCACAGCAGTTCATCATGCTGAGCGAGATCGGAGTCAACCACTTCAATCTTCCTGATGGTCTGTTCTTCAACGGCCCCGGTGCCTCACTGCCCGCCTGCGGTTACACCTCTGCCGGCACATCGGCAGCGGTATCCAATGGTTCCTGCCAGCAGCAGGTCGGGGGTGGCTACGCCACCGAGAGTTCCTGGGGCTATCGCCTCGTAGGACGCCTCGACTTCGAGAACGCGATTGGTCCCATGGGTGTGTCACCGCGTTTGGTGTTTGCGCATGACGTCAATGGCGTCGGCCCGAACTTCAACAAGGACACCAAGGGCATCACCGCAGGTGTCGCCTTCAACTACCTGCAGCGGTGGCAGGCAGATATCGGCTACACCGCGTTCTTCGGCGGACGCACCTACGCGGGTACCGACCCGGTACCGCCGGGCACCGACATCAATCCTGATCCGAACGTCGTGACCCTGACCCCCGGTGACTCGTCGCAATCGCAGGACTTTGCGACCAGCGCGAACCCGAACAAGGATCGTGACTTCCTCGCCATCAGCCTTTCCTACGCGTTCTGAACCAAGGCGCCCGGAGAAACTCATGCATATTCGTAAATACATACTCGCAGGCTGCCTGGCCATAGCCACCAGTCCGGCGATTGCCGCTGTCTCGCAGGCTGAAGCCGACAAGCTGGGCCAATCCCTGACGCCGGTCGGCGCAGAGAAGGCCGGCAACAAGGCAGGCACCATCCCCGCGTGGACCGGTGGCATCACCAAGATCCCGGCCGGCTTCACCACCGGTAACCACTACATTGATCCCTACGCCGGCGAAAAGCCGCTGTTCACGATTGATGCCAAGAACCTCAGCCAATACAAGGACAACCTGACTCCGGGCCAGATCGCGCTGCTGCAACGCTATCCGACCTGGAAGATGCGGGTATTTCCTTCTCACCGCAGTGCGCTCTATCCGCAGGGCATCTACGACGAGACCAAGGGCAACGCCACCAAGGTCAAGCTGGTGGAGGGCGGCAACGGCATTGAAGGCACCACCGGTGGCTTCCCGTTCCCGATCCCTCAGAACGGACTTGAGGCGATCTGGAATCATCTGACGGTCTACAAGGGCGATACCTACGCCACGTCCTGGGCACAGGCGCCGGTCACCGCGGGTGGTGACTACAACCTGGTGCGCTTCGACTACGAGTACGATTTCGTCTACGGCAACCAGAAGAAGAAGCCTTCGGAACGTCAGGACAACCTGCTGTTCTACTTCCTGCAGATCATCAAGGATCCGGCGCGTCTGGCCGGCACGCTGCTGCTGGTACATGACTACGCGGATCAGGTACGGCAGCCGCGCAAGGCCTGGACATACAACCCAGGGCAGCGTCGTGTTCGTCTTGCACCCAACGTGGCCTACGACAATCCAGGTACGGCCGCTGATGCGCTGCGAACCAACGATGACTTCTTCATGTACAACGGCGCCACCGACCGCTACGACTTCAAGCTGGTCGGCAAGAAGGAGATCTACATCCCCTACAACGCCTATGACATCAACGGGCCTACGCACAAGATCAAGGACGTCATTCGCCCGGGCCATGTGAATCCGGACTTTGCCCGCTACGAGCTGCACCGCGTGTGGGTGGTGGATGCCACGTTGAAGTCGGGCACCTCACACATCTACAAGCGCCGTACGTTCTATCTCGATGAGGACAGCTTCATCGTCCACGTCGCCGACAAGTACGACAACCGCGATCAGCTGTGGCGTGTGGATGAGCTGCACAGCTACACCTACTACGACGTGCCGTTCCTGGCAGCCGGCGTCGAGGTGCATCACGATCTGCAGTCGGGTCGCTACATCGCACTGTCATTGCGCAGTGAGGAGAGCAAGGTCTATCAGCCAATCAACCGCACCCCGGCTGATTTCACCCCGGACGCGCTGCGCAGCAAAGGCACACGCTAACCCGCTCAAAGCTGTACGTTGCATAGCAGGGCGCGGCCAAATGGCCGCGCCCTGTTTTGTTATTGTTGGCCTGCGTGACACACGCCACGCGCAATCAAGAAAACTACTATCAGGAGAACTGCATGGCCAAGGTGCTCATGGGCCAGATGATGGATCAGCCGCTGATCATTTCCTCGCTGCTGAAACATGCCGAGCGCTTTCATGGTGATACCGAGATCGTCTCCAGGACCATCGAGGGGCCGATCCACCGCTATACCTACGCCGATGCCGCCAAGCGCGCCCGACAGGCAGCCAAGGCGCTGCTGGCCAGCGGCCTCAAGCCCGGCGGCCGGGCTGCAACACTGGCCTGGAACGGCTACCGTCACTTCGAGCTGTACTACGCGATCTCCGGCATTGGCGCGGTGATGCACACCATCAACCCCCGGCTGTTCCCGGAACAGGTGGCCTGGATCGTCAATCACGCCGAAGACCAGGTCTTGTTCTTTGACCTGACGTTTGCCCCGCTGGTCGATGCGGTCGCTGCCCAATGCACGACGGTCAAGCACTGGGTTGCGCTCTGTGATCGCGAGCACCTGCCGCAGATGAAGAACGTAAAGCCGGTCGCCTACGAGGACCTGCTCAGCGCCCAGGACGATCAGTATGAGTGGCCCGTCGTCGACGAGGGCAGCGCCGCCTGCCTGTGCTACACCTCGGGCACCACCGGCAACCCCAAGGGCGTGCTGTACTCGCACCGCTCGACGTTGCTGCACACCTTTGCAGTACCGCTGCCGGACGTGATGAACCTGTCGGCGCGCGATGTCATCCTGCCTGTGGTGCCGATGTTCCACGTCAATGCCTGGGCCCTGCCCTATGTCTGCGCCATGATTGGCGCAAAGCTGGTGTTCCCGGGGGCGGCGCTGGACGGTGAAAGCGTCTGCGAGCTGTTTGAAACCGAGAAAGTCACGTTCTCCGCCGGCGTGCCAACCGTCTGGCTGGGGGCGCTGCAGTACCTGCAGAAGACCGGCAAGCGGCTGTCCACGGTCAAACGCATGGTGGTCGGCGGCTCCGCCTGCCCGCCCGCGCTGATGGAGACCTACCAGCGCGACTACGGCGTCAAGCTGATTCACGCCTGGGGCATGACCGAGATGTCACCGCTGGGGACCGTGTGTACGCTGAAGAACCATCATCTGGAGTTGCCGGCCGACGAGCAATTCCAGGTGGAGCTGAAGCAAGGCCGCCCGCCATTCGGCGTTGACCTGAAGATCGTTGATGAATCCGGGGCGGAGTTACCACGCGATGGCCAGACCTCCGGCGACCTGCTGGTCCGGGGGTACTGGATCATCGACAGCTATTTCAAGGGCGATGAGAGCCCGCTGCAGGACGGCTGGTTCCCCACCGGCGACCGCGGCACCTTGGACAGCGACGGCTTTCTGCAGATCACCGATCGCAGCAAGGACGTCATCAAGTCCGGCGGCGAGTGGATTGGCTCCATTGATCTTGAAAACATCGCCATGGCGCATCCCGCGGTGGCGATGTCGGCGGTCATTGCGGCCAAGCATCCGAAGTGGGACGAGCGACCGCTGCTGGTGGTGGTCAAGAAGCCCGGTGCGGAACTGACGCGCGACGAGATGCTCAAGTTCTACGAAGGCAAGATCGCCAAATGGTGGACCCCGGATGACGTCCTGTTCGTGGACGCGCTCCCCCTGGGCGCCACCGGCAAG
>JBFJKG010000102.1:0-6931 GCA_041635075.1 Solimonas sp. | reverse complement strand
GCAGGCGCTGGGCCACCGCGGCGCGCAGGCTCGGCGGCGCCAGGACCTCGACCTCGTGTCCGTAGCGCAGAATGTCCAGAATCAGCTCTTCATCCCGGTGATAGGGCACCGAAAGCTCATAGCAGCCATCCGCGCGCCAGGCCCCCTGCTGCTGCGGATGCCAGGTCTCCGCCGCGACCCAACGCGCACGCTCGGCGGTAAAGCACAGCAAAGCGGTAGCGGTCGGCGCGCCCGAAAAGATGCCATAGGAGCCGCCGAGATCGTGATTCAGCCGCTCAGCGTCTATATCCTCCGCCGCCTGCTCAAGCACGGCTGCGCTACGCACGCAGTCCACCGCAAAAGTACGCAGACCATTGGACTTATGACACCAGGCATCGAGATACCAGTTATCGCGATAGTGAGTCAGGCGTTGCGCTGAGATCTCGCGCTCGGTGACCTGCTGGCTGCCGCGCGCTTCGTACTCGATCCGCAAGCGCTGCCGCTGCAACACGGCGGCGGCGATGGCCGTGAAGTGCTCACCGGGTGCGCGGGCCGCCGCTCGCAGCAGACGGATGCGGGCGGCATTGGCCGGCTTCAAACCCTGAGAACGCAGAATCTGATCGAGGCGCTCGCGCAGGGGGTTCAGCGCATCATCGAGCAGGCCGGGCTGAAACGTCGCCAGCAGTTGCTGCAGGGTCAGCAGGCTCTGCAGCTCCTCGGCGCTGAACCAGAATCCGGGCAGCTCATAGGCTGCGTCGGTGTAGTGATAGCCCCGCGGATCGCGCGAAGTCTCCAGCGGCGCGCCGAGCACGTCGCGCAGGTAGGCCAGCACCCGCTTGGTGGTCGCGCGCGAGCACTCCAGCTCTTCCTGCACGCGTTCAAACGGCACCGGATAGCGGCGCCCCTTCAGCAGACGATGCAGGCGGTAAACATGTTCGAAGGACTTCATGGACGCTAGGCTAGCGCACCCCCACTTTCAGGACGAATCTCATGCCGAAGATCAACCCGGAATACGTCGAACGCCTCAAGCACAGCGTAGCCACTGCCGCCTACCCCAGCCTGCTCGGCTTCACCTTGTCCGAGATCGACTACGACAGCTGCCGGATCGACCTGAGCGTGCAGGCCGCGCACTTTCAGCCGTTCGGCATCATCCATGGCGGCGTGCTTGCCAGCCTGATCGACACGGCAACCTTCTGGGCAGGGTTCCTGCGCCTGCCGGACGAGGTCGGTCTGGTGAACGTGGATCTGAAGCTGAACTACCTGAAGGCGGTCAGCGGCGGCCAGTTGCGCGCACAGGGAAAATGCCTGCGCGCCGGGCGCCAGATCAGCTACACCGAGGCTTCGGTATTTGACGACAAGGGAGAACTGGTCGCCCACGGCACCTCTACCCTGATGGCGCTGCCGGGCAAGGGCCTGAAGCTGGGCGTGCCGAAATTCATCGACTAGCGCACAAAAGATCGGGGCGCCCGTAGGCGCCCCGATCGACAGCGGTACTGCTGAGTAGCGGGAGACTTAGAAGTCGCCCATGCCGCCCATGCCGCCCATGCCACCCATGCCGCCCATGCCACCGCCGGCCGGCATGCCGCCGGCTTCCGCCTTCTGCGGCAGTTCGGCAATCATGGCTTCCGTGGTCAACAGCAGGCCGGCAACCGAGGCTGCGTTCTGCAGCGCCAGACGCGTGACCTTGGCCGGGTCGATGATGCCCATGTCGATCATGTCGCCGTACTCGCCGGTACCGGCGTTGTAGCCGTAGGCGCCCTTGCCGTCCGCGACCTTGTTCAGAATGACGGAAGGCTCTTCACCCGCATTCTTCACGATCTGACGCAGCGGTTCGGAGATGGCACGACGCAGGATGTTGATGCCGACCGTCTGGTCGTCATTGGCGCCCTTGAGCTTCTCCAGCACCTTGGCCGCACGCACCAGCATCACGCCGCCGCCGGCAACGATGCCTTCTTCCACGGCCGCACGGGTTGCGTGCAGCGCGTCTTCGACGCGGGCCTTCTTTTCCTTCATCTCGACTTCGGTTGCGGCACCAACCTTGATCACGGCCACGCCACCGGAAAGCTTGGCAAGACGCTCCTGCAGCTTTTCCTTGTCGTAGTCGCTGGTCGCGGCTTCAACCTGCGCCTTGATTTCCTTGATGCGTGCAGTGATCGCATCCTTCTTGCCGGCGCCGTCGATGACGGTGGTGTTTTCCTTCTCGATCTGAACCTTCTTGGCGGTGCCGAGATCGTCGATCGTAGCCTTCTCCAGCGACAGGCCCAGCTCTTCGGTGATCACGGTGCCGCCGGTCAGGATCGCGATGTCCTTCAGCATTTCCTTGCGACGATCGCCAAAGCCCGGGGCCTTGACGGCAGCAACCTTGAGGATGCCACGCAGGTTGTTGACGACCAGGGTGGCCAGCGCTTCGCCTTCGACGTCTTCAGCCACGATCAGCAGCGGACGACCGGCCTTGGCCACGCCTTCCAGCACCGGCAGCATCTCGCGGATGTTGGAGATCTTCTTGTCGGTGATCAGGATCAGCGGGTTCTCCAGCTCGGTCTGCTGGCTCTGCGCGTTGTTGATGAAGTACGGCGACAGGTAGCCACGATCGAACTGCATGCCCTCGACGACGTCGAGTTCGTTGGCCAGGGACTTGCCCTCTTCAACGGTGATGACGCCTTCCTTGCCAACCTTGTCCATCGCATCGGCGATGATCTTGCCGATCTCTTCGTCGGCGTTGGCGGACACGGTACCGACCTGGGCAATGGCCTTGCGGTCCTTGCAGGGGGTGGCGTGCTTCTTGATCTCTTCGGTCACAGCGGCCACGGCCTGGTCGATGCCGCGCTTGATGTCCATGGGGTCAATGCCGGCGGTAACCGACTTCAGGCCTTCGTTGACGATCGCCTGCGCCAGCACGGTGGCGGTGGTGGTGCCGTCGCCGGCCTCATCGGAGGTCTTGGAAGCGACTTCCTTGACCAGCTGTGCGCCCATGTTCTCGAACTTGTCCTTCAGTTCGATCTCTTTCGCGACGGAGACGCCGTCCTTGGTCACCGTCGGGGCGCCATAGGACTTGTCGAGCACAACATTACGGCCCTTGGGGCCAAGCGTGACCTTGACGGCATTGGCCAGGGTGTTCACGCCGGCAACCATGCGGGCGCGGGCGTCATCACCAAAACGGACTTCTTTAGCAGACATGTTCTGTTCCTCGTGAATTCTGTGGGGTGCTTACTTGGTGAAGACGGCCATGATGTCGTCTTCGCGCATGACCAGCAGGTCCTGCCCGTCCACCTTGACCTCGGAGCCCGAGTACTTGCCGAACAGGATGGTGTCACCCACCTTGACGTCCATCGCAATGGTCTTGCCGTCGTCCGCCTTCTTGCCGGCGCCGACCGCAATGACCTCACCCTTGACCGGCTTTTCAGCGGCGTTGTCCGGGATGATGATGCCGCCAGCGGATTTCTTCTCTTCTTCCAGACGCTTGACGATCACGCGATCGTGCAAAGGACGTAGCTTCATAATGAATCTCCAGATGAGTCAATGACTTGGGACTACAACGACGGGCGCTCCAGCCACTCTTGCGGGGCGGTTGTTAGCACTCGCCAGTGAAGGCTGCTAATTCTTGGTGACGCGGCCCCCAGATTCAAGGGGCTACCCGCGCAAATCCGCAATTAAATGCAGCCCGCGCCGAGCCGGGAGCTCGGCGCGGGCGAAAACGGAAGCCTCAGGCGGCCTGCAGTAACCGAGTGCGCGCCCGGTCGTACTCGGCCGCCAGGCGGGCCACCAGCGCCTGCGTCGGCAGCACCTCGGCGATCGCGCCAATCCCCTGACCGCAGCCCCAGATGTCCTTCCAGGCCTTGGCATCGCCGCTATTGGCGCCGAAATCCATCTTGCTCGGGTCGGAGCCCGGCAGGTTTGCCGGATCCAAGCCGGCGGCGACGATGGACGGAATCAGATAATTGCCGCTGACCCCAGTAAACGAAGGCGTATAGAGAATGTCGGCGGAGCTGCCGTCGACAATCGCCTGCTTGTAGGCGGCACTGGCACGGGCTTCATCCGTGGCGATGAACGCCGAGCCGATGTAGGCCAGGTCTGCGCCCATGGCCTGCGCCGCCAGAATGGCATCGCCGGTGGCAATGCTGCCGGACAGCGCGATCGGGCCGTCAAACCACTGGCGAATCTCCTGGACCAACGCAAACGGCGAAGTAGTGCCTGCGTGGCCGCCGGCGCCCGCAGCCACGGCAATGAGGCCGTCGGCACCCTTCTCGATTGCCTTCTTGGCAAAGCGGTTGTTGATGATGTCGTGCAACACGATGCCGCCGTAGCTATGGATCGCCGCGTTCACATCCTCGCGGGCCCCCAGCGAAGTGATGACGATGGGCACCTTGTACTTCACGCACAGCTCAAGATCGTGCATCAGGCGATCATTGGACTTGTGCACGATCTGGTTGACCGCAAACGGGGCGCTGGGCGCTTCCGGGTGCGCGGCGTCCCACTCCGCCAGTTCGCGCGTGATCCGCTCCAGCCATTCTTCCAGCTGCGCCGCCGGACGCGCGTTGAGCGCCGGAAAGCTGCCGACGATCCCAGCCTTGCACTGGGCAATCACCAGGTCGGGATTGCTGATGATGAACAGCGGCGAGCCGATTACCGGCAAGGAGAGCTTCTGGAGTTGCTTCGGCAAAGCCATGGCGAGGTCCTGGAGTTGTAGAGAAAGGGGGCGCAGGCGGCATCATGGCGGCACCGGCGCGGCCGCCGATTCTAGGTGCTGCGGCCGCAAAACAAAAAAAAACCGGCCACTAGGACCGGTCGTTCAAATAGCCTCCCCCATTTATAAGGGCGCTGCGCCGCGTGTTATCCGCGCTGTGGCAGTGCCCCCGGCCCCATTGGTATCGACAAGCGCCGATAGACATCGGCGAGCAGCCATAACGGCCCTATCAGCAGAAACTGCAGATCCTTGAAGAACGAGGGTTTGGCACCCTCGATGTGATGCCCCACAAACTGGCCGATCCAGGCCAGCACGAAAATGGCCGCGGCCAGCGCGAGCATCATCGGTGTCCCCAGCGCGGATTCCAGCGCCAGCACACCCCAATACAGCGCACCAAAGATCAGTACCAAACCGGCCCCCAGCTGCCACGACAAGCGCAGATAATAGGCCAGAGCCAGCACGCCGACCACAGTCGCGGCGTTCACGGCGCCGTCGCCGACCGGGATCGCCTTCAACGCGCAGGCCACGGAAAACACGATGGGCGGAATGCACAGCCAATGCAGGCGCTTGTTGGTCGGATTCTGATGGCTCACTGCATACTCGTTGAGCCAGTCGCGCAATGTCTTCATTTCGTACCTCCACCGGAAGTCCGGCAATGCATAAGCGATCAGTATGCGACGCTGCCACACTTGAGCCGATAGTAAAACTCGCTTAAAACCCTTGGTAAATACGCCTCATCCATGCAGCCTGCCCGCGGCACCATGCCGAACACCGACCCTACCGACACTGCAGATGCACTGGACCGGCTGATCGCCAAGCTATACAGATCAGCCACGACCATTCCGCCGGAATCCTTCCGTGGCTGGGCGCTGGAACAGCTGCGCCGGGTCATTCCGCACGACGGCGCGCTCTGGGGCAGCGGCAGCCGCACCCGGCTGAAGTTTCATACCGTGACCGTCACCGGGTTACCGCCCGAGTTCCCGGCGGCGCTGGAGGCCAGCTCCGGCATCAACCCGATCCTGCCCCGCATACTGCAGAACATGGACACCCCGGTGGACATGTCCAGCGTGGTGCCGGACGCACAGTTTTTCGCGTCGGAGCTGTACCACAGCACGTTTGAGCCCTTCGGCATCACCCGTATCCTCGCCACCGGGCATCTAGATCGACGCAGCGGACTGCACTCGCTGCTGACGCTGTATCGCAAGGATCGCAACCGACCTTTCAGCGCGGCCGAGCAGGTCCTGCAACGCCGAGCGATCTATCACCTGCTCAATGCGGCTTCGCATGCGTTCTTTTTGCATCTGCTGCGCACGCACGCTGAGCGACCCCATGGTGCCGCTGCGGCTGTCGTCGACCGTGGCGGCAGCTTCCACGAAGCCCAGCCGCGCTTTCTTGACCTACTCGAAGAACGCTTCCCCACGCGCGGCTTCGATGAGTTGCCGTTTCCGCTGCCGCAGCCCGGCCAGACGCAAAGCTTTCAGGACCTGATGCTGCGCGCCGAGCCGCTCGGCGATCTATTGCTGATCATCGTCTGGCCCGCCGGGCCGCTGGACCGACTGACGCCGCGCGAACGCGAGATCGTCAATTGCGTGGCGCAGGGGCTGTCATTCAAGCAGGCCGCCAAGAAGATCGGCGTGGCTCCCTCGACGGTGGCCAACCACCTCTATCGGGTCTACCGCAAACTCGGCGTCTACAGCCGCACCGAACTCGCCTCCCTGGTCTACCCGGACGGCGACAGCGTATGACCACCGCCGTTGCCCAGGTGCCGCGCTGGCAGGCGTGGTGGTCGCGCTGGCGTCACGCGGTTGCCCTTGTCAGCTTTGCCGCCGGCATCGCCAGCTTTCTGATGTTCGAACGCCAGGAACGGGTCGCCCAGACCCTGGTGATCCTGCTGCCACTGTCATGGCTGATGGTGGGGCTGGAGCCCTGGCTGACACGGCGCGCCCAGCGCGGCCGCTTGTTCGGCTGGTCACCCCTGCTGCTGTCCTGGCTGACCCAGGGACTGCACCAGGAATCGTTCTTCTTCACGCTCCCGTTTTTTCTGGCCTCGACCACCTGGCTCAGCCCGCAGGCAGGCTTCATCGGCGTGCTGTTGCTGGCCGCGCTGGGCTCGATGATCGACCCCTTCTACTTTGGTCAGGTGCTACAGCGCCGCTGGCTGCTGTGGAGCTTTCACGCAGCCGCCGGTTTCATCACGGTACTCGCCGCAGCGCCAATGCTGTGGCTGATGACGACCTCACAGAGTCTGATGCTCGCTGCCGCCTGTCT
>JBFJKG010000101.1:0-6937 GCA_041635075.1 Solimonas sp. | reverse complement strand
CAGGGTTCATCCAGAAGAATGACCTCGGGCTGGATCGCGATGGCGCGTGCGATCACCAGGCGCTGCTGTTGACCGCCAGACAGTCCCAGCGCCGAGTCATCCAGGCGGTCCTTGACCTCGTCCCACAGGGCCGATCCCTTCAGCGCCCACTCTACGGTTTCGTCGAGCACACGCTTCTTGTTGATTCCCGCCAGGCGCAAACCATAGGCGACGTTTTCGTAAATGGATTTCGGAAACGGGTTGGGCTTCTGGAACACCATGCCGACGCGCCGACGCAACATGGCCACATCCACATCCTTGTCGAAGATATTCTTGCCGTGGAGGCGGATTTGACCTTCGACACGACAGCCGTCGATCAGGTCATTCATGCGGTTGAAGCAGCGCAACAAGGTGGACTTGCCGCAGCCGGACGGGCCGATGAACGCGGTGACCTTCTTCTCAGGAATCAGCAGCGTATTCCCCTTGAGCGCCTGCTTGGCTCCGTAGAACAGATTGAGGTTGTCGACTTCGAGCGCGATGCTCTGGTCCTCAATGCGCTTGTTGGACTGGTCTCGGCTCAAGGCATCAACATCAAAGCCGCGATTCAATGGGGTTTTGTCCTGCACACCGGTCATGGGTTTCGATTCCATTAGATGATCTTCCGTGCGCCAAGAGCGCTCAATGGTCCAACGCCTTGTAGCGCTCGCGCAACTGGTTGCGTATGCGGATTGCGGTCAGGTTCAGCGCAATGATGACCAGCACCAGCAGGAACGCGGTGGCGTATACCAGCGGCCGGGCAGCCTCAACGTTCGGCGATTGAAAGCCGACATCGTAGATGTGGAAGCCCAGGTGCATGAACTTGCGCTCAAAGTGAATGAACGGGACGTTGGTGTCCAGTGGCAGCGTAGGCGCCAGTTTGACGACGCCCACCAGCATCAGCGGCGCCACTTCGCCAGCGGCTCGCGCGATGGCCAGGATCAGTCCCGTCATCATCGCCGGCGATGCCATTGGCAGCACCACGCGCCATAGGGTCTCGGCCTTGGTCGCGCCCAGCGAGAGGCTGGCCTCGCGCAGGGAACGGGGGATGCGTGCCAGGCCTTCTTCGGTGGCAACGATCACGACCGGGAGGGTCAGCAGCGCCAATGTCAGCGAAGCCCACAGGATGCCCGGGGTGCCGAACATGGGGGCGGGGGCGGCCTCCGGATAGAACAGGCGATCGATGCTGCCGCCAAGGAAGTAAACAAAGAATCCAAGGCCGAACATGCCGAACACGATCGACGGCACGCCCGCCAGATTGTTGACCGCAATGCGAATGGCCTGGGTCAGCGGTCCCTGCTTGGCGTACTCGCGCAGGTACAGCGCCGCGAGGATGCCGAACGGAGTGACGACGATCGACATGATCAGCACCATCAGCACGGTACCGAAGATCGCCGGGAAGATGCCGCCCTCTGTGTTAGCTTCGCGCGGATCGTCGGATACGAACTCCCAGATCTTGTAGAAGAAGAAGCCGATCTTGCCGATCAGGTTCATATCGTTCGGTCGGTGGCCATGAACGATCTTTGAAAGGGGAATATCCACCGTGCGGCCATCGACGGTGCGCATCGTCACGCTGTCGCGCGCCAGCTCGCTGTTGAGCGCGTTCAGCTCCTGGCGCAGAACCTGATACTTCTCGTCCTCGGCCTTGCGGCGCTCATCCAGGCGCGCGTACTCGGCCGGGTGCGATTCCGGAGTCTTGCCGTCCAGCTGCAGTCGCCGACTTTCCAGGCGCAGACGCTCAAGCGCGAAGTTCACCTTGCCGATGCGCCCCTTCTCGATATCGCGCACCTGCTGGCGGAGATCATTGGCACGCGCCTGCGCAGCCTTGTATGCAGCCCAGGCTGGCTCGCCCGAGATGATCTCGTCGCCCTGTTTCACGGATTGCAGAAAGCCGTGAAAATTACCCCACTCCATGCGCTCCAGCACCACGGCGTCCCTGGGATAGCTGCGCTCAACCAGCCAGTCCGCAAGCACGTAGCGAAAGTCGGCGCCAAGCAGATCACGATTGGCAACCTTGATCAGGAGTCTTTCGTACAGGTCCTGATCTTCGGAAACGGGTAGGCCGGCACCTTTCAGACGCGCAGCGGTGACTTCCTCATCACTGCGGATCTCGGCGAGTACTTCCACCGGCGGGCTGCCCGGCTGCTGGTAGCTGGCCTGCAATACGTCAGCCGGCCAGAAATGGGGCAGGCCGCGCGCGGCGGTCAGTACCAGCAGTGCGCAGGTGATGATGAATGCCACCGATATCGCTGCCGCAGTCAACCAGACGTAAGGCTGCCCGGACTTGATGTAGGCGGAGACGCTGGTCGTATCCTTGGCGACGAGCTCTTCGGCAATGCTGTTCTTCGTATGCTCCATCAGGGAGTTTCCGGTCGAATGGGCGCGTCAGATGTTGCTGTAGCGCGCACGCAGGCGTTGGCGCACGACTTCAGCGATGGTATTCACGCAGAACGTGAAGATGAACAAGACCAGTCCGGCCAGGAACAGCAGCCGGAAGTGCGTGCTGCCCACTTCCGATTCCGGCATTTCGACGGCGATGTTGGCCGCCAGGGTGCGCATGCCCTGGAACATGCTGAAGTCGGTAATGGCGGTGTTGCCGGTAGCCATCAGCACAATCATCGTCTCGCCAACCGCACGGCCGGTGCCGATCATGATTGCCGAGAAGATTCCGGGGCTGGCGGTCAGCAGTACAACGCGCACCAGGGTCTGCCAGTAGGTTGCACCGAGCGCGAGCGAGCCCAGCGTCAGCTGCTTGGGTACGCTGAATATCGCGTCTTCCGCGATCGAGAAGATGACCGGGATCACCGCGATGCCCATGGCGATGCCCACCACCAGCGAGTTGCGCTGGTCGTAGCTGATGCCCAGCGTGTGATCCATCCAGGCCTGCATATTGCCGCCAAAGGCCAGGGCCTCGACTGGCTTGGCAACAAAGAAGCAGGCCCACACCACCAGCGCGATAACCGGGATCAGCAGCGCGGCCTCCCATCCCTGCGGGACGCGATAGCGCAGGGCGCGCGGCATCAGCGTCCACAGGTAGCCAAATACCGGGATCGACAACGGCAGGAAGATCAGCGTCAGGAACACACCCGGCAGATTGGTTTCCACAAACGGCGCCAGCCACAGGCCGGCGAGAAAGCCGAGAATTACCGACGGCAATGCCGCGAGGATCTCCACCGTCGGCTTCACGATCTGCCGCAGCTCCGGTGACATGAAGTAGGCGGTGAAGATCGCACCGAGGACGGCCATCGGAATCGCGAAGATCATCGCGTAGAACGCGCCTTTCAGCGTGCCGATCGATAGCGGCGTGATGCTGAACTTCGGCTCAAAGTCCCCGGTCGAGGCCGATGACTGCCACAGCCACTTGGCTTCGTCGTAGCTTTCGTACCAGACCTTGCCCCACAGGGCGCTGAACGAGACTTCCGGATGTTCGTTATGCACGTCATAGCCGTGCATCGCGCCGTCCGTGCCCACCGCCATCAGGTACTGGGCACGGGAGTTGAACGCAAGATTCTGCACCGGCCCGTCCAGCATCTTCGATTCGTGAATCAGCCGGCCGGAGGTGGCGTAGTACACATGCACGCGGCCCTCGCTGTCGCCGACTGCAAAGGTGCGCCGACGCTGCTCCGGGCCAATCGCGGTGACCTCCGTGCCCTCGGGCAGTTCGAATTCGCGAACCCGTGCGAGATAGGTCTCGCCGTCCTTGTCGCGCGCGGGAAACCATTGCGAGATGACGCCGTTGGCCTGCGCAACCACTATGGAGATGCCGCCCGCGAGGTAGCGCGCCTGCTGAATCGCCGCGCCGGCCTCGTAGACCTTGATCAGCTTCGGCTGATTGGCGCCGTCTAGGCGATAGAACGCGATGCGTCCCTGCGCACGATCGATCGCGTACAGCCATGACAGCAGCGGTTCAATCAGCAGGATGTCAGGTGTCACTGCGGCGGCAAAGACACTCTCGCCCGCAACTTCGAAGCTGCTGTCGCCAAGCAGCGACTCTTCCTTCTCATAGGCCTTGAGGTGAATCTGGCCGGCCTGATCAGCGCCTGCCATCAGAAAGCTGCCGCGCTCCTCGCGGAGGGCAAAGCTAGTCGCCGCTTCGGTCATGAACGGCAGCGTGGTCTCCCCCAGTGGGTACTCCAGCTGCGGAGTGATCAAGCGCTGGTCGTTGGGATAGCTGACACGATACTTGTGTGCCAGTACCAACACGCTGCCGTCGGTGAGCTGTGCCGCCAACTCGCCGCGATCCGCGGATAGCTGTGCAATGTTGGCAACGCCCAGCCCGCCGACAGGCAACTGCTGCTGGTCGCGAAGCGTGCCGTCGTGCAGGTTGAAGAATACGACCTCACCGCGGCTGGTGACGCGCATGCCCACTTCCGCCTGCTCCTCGGCCGCGACGTAGAGCGTCGTGTCGGCCGGCCCAGGCATCTCGAACAGCGGTCGTCCTTCAAACTCAGCGGCCCCGAACAGGGGCAGCACCTCCAGCAGCAGATAAACGAAGATCAGCATCAGTGCGCCGATTACGCCGAGCCCGCCGGTCCATACTACCCAGCGCGCCATCGAGTCCTTCAGGTAGCGCAGACGGGTGCCGGGCGCGCGACCGCCAACGATTGAATGATTCATGGCGGTGGGCGCTGCGGGCGCCGCTGTCGTTTCGCTCATGGTCCGGGCCGGAAAGCGTAGGAGGTGGGGAACGGCAGATTACAGGGCCGCACTTTTGCAAAGCCAGTGGGGGTGCTCGACCGGCAAGCTTTGCAAAAGAGCCCGGTGCGGGCTTGAAGGGGCACCGCACCGGGATCGGATGTCACAAAAGCCTTAGAAGCTGAACTGCGCGCGCGCGGCCAGAACCTTGGGTTCGTCGGCACCGACGCTGGTGCCGGCCTTGGCCTCGGCCATGATGTAGTCGAGCATGAAGCGCACGTTCGGATTGACGTACCAGTTCGCGCCGACCGTGATGGCCTCGACTTCGTTGTCAACGATATCCTCGTTCTCGGCGAACTCGTAGCGAACCTTCAGCTCCAGCGCGCCATTGCTGCCCTTGGGCTTGACCGATTTGAACACGCCATGCTTGTAGGGCTTGGACTCGCCGGTGACATGCCAGCTGGCCTGCACGTAGTAGGCAGTCGTGGTCTCGCTGCCGCCGCCGGCCAGGTCGAGATCGCCGGTCATGTACTCGGCCTGAGCGTAGAACGGACCCACCTTGCCGGCCAGTTCGCCGCCAATGAAAGTGCCTTCCACGAACGGTGAGGACAGCTTCAGGCTGCCGACGTTGCGGCCAGCGTACTGGATGCCGACGGTGTCGTTCTTGCCGCGATTCAGGTTGTCGACCGAGCCCGACACGCCGAGATGCAGCGTGGTGGTTTCGGTATTGACCGGCGCGAACGTGAAGCGGGCGCTGGTCACCAGGCTCTCGCTGCTGTTGTTGCCGTCGCCGTCGACCTTGCGGTTCTGGGCGGCCAGCGCGTAGGTGAAGTTGTCGGTATCGCCCTTGTAGCCGACGCCCATCGAGAACTGCTCGCTGGGGAAGTTGGCCTGCACGTACGGACGCTCCATGAAGGTGATTTCGTTGGAGCTGGTCATTTCCTCCATGCCGCGGTACGGCTTGAACTGACCGAGGTACAGTTTGCCGGGGCCGACGCCGGTGGCGATGTACATATCGCGCTCGCTCGGCGAGCTGGTGCTGCCGAAGTCTTCTTCAAACTTGTATTCCCAGCCGTAGGCCTTGCCCGAAAGGGTCAGGCGCGCGCGGCGGAAGAAGACATCGCTGTAGTCGGCGCTGGAAGGGCCATTGTCGTCGCCGTCGATCAGGTTGCCGTCGAAGTGGATGCGGCCGCCGATCTTGGCTTCAAAACGACCGTCTTCCGACTTGATCGTGATGCCGCCCTTGGTTTCGGCCGGATCCGCGTGGGCAACGCCCGCCGCGCCAACGAATACCGCAAGGGCCCCGTACTTAAGCATGTTGTTCATACAAACTCCCAGTGGTTGTTGCTTTCGATTCAGTGGTTAAGGGAGCCCCCGCCGGGGCGGGGGCTCAAACAGTTCGACGCGGTATTACTCGAGGCCCAGGTCCTTCATGTACTTCTCGGCAAGCTTGGCGGGCAGCGGCACGTAGCCGTCCTTGACCACGGCTTCCTGGCCCTGCTTGGAAAGCACCATCTTGAAGAACTCGCGCTCCAGCGGCGGCAGCGGCTTGTTCGGCGCCTTGTTCACGTACACGTACAGCACGCGCGACAGCGGGTACTTTCCGTTGATGGCGTTATCTTCATTGGCGTCGTAGGCAGGCTCACCGTCCTTCTTCGACAGCGGCACGGCGCGCACGCCGGAGGTCTTGTAGCCCAAGCCGGAGTAACCAATCGCGTTCAGACCGGTAGACACCGACTGCACGACCGAGGCGGAGCCCGGCTGTTCATTGACGTTGGTCTTGTAGTCACCCTTGCACAGCGCCTTCTCCTTGAAGTAGCCGTAGGTGCCGGAGACCGAGTTACGGCCGTACAGCTGGATGGGCTTGGACGCCCAGTCGCCCTTCAGGCCGACATCGCCCCAGCGGCTGGCATCCTTGCCGGCGCCGCACTTGCGGGTGGCCGAGAAGATGGCGTCGATCTGCGGAATCGACAGACTTTCGATGGCGTTGTCCTTGTTGACGAACACGGCCAGCGCGTCGATGGCAACGCCGATCGCGGTCGGCTTATAGCCGTACTTCTGTTCAAAGGCCTGGACTTCCTGATCCTTCATCTCGCGCGACATCGGGCCAAAGTTGGCAGTGCCTTCGGTCAGTGCCGGTGGCGCCGTCGACGAGCCGGCGCCCTGGATCTGGATGTTCACGTTCGGATAGAGGCGCTTGTAGTCCTCGGCCCAAAGGGTCATCAGGTTGTTCAGCGTGTCGGAACCCACGCTCGAAAAGTTTCCGGAAACGCCAGACGTCGCGGTG
>JBFJKG010000100.1:0-6952 GCA_041635075.1 Solimonas sp. | reverse complement strand
GCGGCCCCCAGTGCCGAGTTGGCCGCCCTATACGACAGCGATTTCCAGTTGGTAGGCCTGCGCGCCAGCGACGGCTTCTCGCTGATTGGCGCCGGGGTCCTGCTGGGCTGGGCCGGCGCACTGCTGACGGTGACCCGCCGCTTGGCCGCGATTGAACCAAAATAGTCGGTTTTTCAGCCTGTTGCGGAGTTGCGGGAACTTTGGCTTGGCTTAGCACTCTATTTGCGCGAGTGCTAAAATAGCTCGTCAATCTTTGGGAGATCCGAGATGAGTTCGACCACCGCCAACACTGCCCTTAGCCTGCGCCAGCCCATGGCGCTGGTGCCGCTGTCCGGCAGCCTTGATGCGTATATTGCTCACGTGAACCAGCTGCCGGTGCTGGACGCCGCAGAGGAAAAGCGCGTGGGTGAGCGTCTGCGCGACGAGGGCGATCTGGGTGCAGCCCAGCAACTGGTGCTGTCCAACCTGCGCCACGTGGTGCATATCGCGCGCGGCTACATGGGTTACGGCCTGCCGCTCGCCGATCTGATCCAGGAAGGCAACATCGGCCTGATGAAGGCCGTCAAACGCTTTGACCCGGACGTCGGCGTGCGCCTGATCTCCTTTGCCGTGCATTGGATCAAGGCGGAGATCCATGAGTTTGTGCTGAAGAACTGGCGCATCGTGAAGATTGCGACGACCAAGGCGCAGCGCAAGCTGTTCTTCAATCTGCGCTCTTCGAAGAAGGGCGCAGGCTGGCTCAGCCAGACCGAGGCTGAAGCGATTGCAGCCGACCTGAACGTCAAGCCTGAGGAAGTCCTGCAGATGGAGGCGCGCTTCAGTGGCGGCGACGTTTCGTTCAGCGCCACGGCAAGCGACGGCGAAGACGCCTACATGCCGGAAGACTATCTGGCCAATGGCAGCGATGATATTGCCGCGATTGAGGAAGATGAATGGCAGGAGGCCCGCGAGGCGCGCATGCACTCGGCGCTGGTTGCGCTCGATGATCGCTCACGGGACATCCTTCAGCGCCGCTGGCTCAACGAAGGCGAGAAAGCCGGACTACAGGAACTGGCGGATGAGTACGGGGTCTCTGCTGAACGCATCCGCCAGATTGAATCGGCGGCGATGAAGAAGATGCGCAAGGTGATCGAGGCCTGAGCACGGCCGGTGCCGCGTGCAAAAAGGCCCGCTTGCGCGGGCCTTTTCATTGATGTGGCCTCCTTGACGCGCGGCGAAATCAGCCCAGCGTCATGCCCAGCAGGGGCGCCACGTAGTGATCGACCAGCAGCAACGTGAAGATGCCCATCAAATAGACGATCGAGTAGCCGAAGGTGCGCATCGGCAGCTGCGGTGTCGGCCACCATTTCAGGCGTACCGCGTAGTACAGGAACACACCACCGAGTATCAGCGCGCCCAGCAGGTAGACCACACCGGACATTCGCGTCGCAAACGGCAGCATGGTCACAGCCACCAGCAAGACCGTGTAAAGCAATACCTGGGTGCGCGTGAATTCAATGCCATGCGTAACCGGCAGCATCGGGATATCCGCCTTGGCGTAATCATCGCGCCGGTCGATCGCCAGCGCCCAGAAGTGGGGGGGGGTCCAGATGAAGATGATGGCGAACAGCACCAGAGCGTGCGCGTGCAGCTCTCCGGTCACGGCTACCCATCCCAGTACCGGTGGCGCGGCCCCTGCGGCGCCGCCAATCACGATGTTCTGCGGCGTGGCTCGCTTGAGATAGAGCGTATAGATGCCGGCGTAGCCAATCAGCGTGAACTGCGTCAGCACCGCCGTCAGTGGATTGACCAGAAACCACAGCACGGCGAAGCCGAGCAGACCCAGCGCTGTCGCGAAGGCAATGCACTGCGTCATCGTCAAAGCCCCCGTCACCAAGGGGCGCCCGCAGGTGCGGGCCATACGTGCATCGATGTTGCGATCGATGATCTGATTCACCGCTGCGGCTGACGCCGCCTGCAGGCCGATACCGATAGTTCCCCAGAACAGCGCGGCCAGCGGCGGCAACCCTGGCACTGCGAGGAACATGCCGACCACGGCCGTGAATACGATCAGCATGACAACGCGCGGCTTGCACAACTCGTAGTACTCGTGCGCGCGCGCACGCCAGCCCAGAGGCGACTGCCCGACGGCGCCTTCCGTCGTCATCGGCGGACGCGCTCGGCCCACGCGTAATAGTTCAGCGTGACCATCACGACCAGCAGCAGGGCAGCACCGGCGTTGTGCGCCGTGGCCAACATCAACGGCAACTGCAACTTGACGATGCTGAGGCCAATCAGCACCTGCAGTCCCAACGCCGCCATCACCGCAATGCCGAAGCGCCGCCATACCGGAGCGCGCCGCCTCCACAGGAGCCAGAATCCCAGCAACAACAGCGCAGCGCTGACCACCACAGCGCCTACCCGATGAAACAGATGTATGGTGACTCGCGCACGCGCATCCAATATGCCGTGCTCGTAATTGATGCCCAGGCCGTGCCACAGCGTATAGGCCGTCGCCACGTCAGTCTCAGGCCACCAGCTGCCGTGGCAGGTCGGCAGGTCCGGACAGGCCAGCGCAGCGTAGTTGGTGCTGGTCCAGCCGCCGAGGAATATCTGGCAGATCAGCAGCAGCAGGCCGATACCGGCAAAAAGACGTAACCCTCTCGGCGCGGGGGCTGTCGCAGGCGTCGCCGCGTCTGCGGTATCGCGCGCCATGGCCAAGGCCAGGTGCCGTTCGCTGCGGTATTCACGCAGCGGCGCCTCGTCCGGCTCAGCCGGGTCACGGCGTACCGAAAGCCACAGCCACAGCAGCAAAACCAGTGTCGTCATACCGCCAAGCAGGTGCGCGGTCACGACCAACGGCTTGAGCTGCCAGGTGACGGTCCACATACCCAGTACGCCCTGGAAGATGACCAGACCGGTCAGGACCCACGGCAGCCGCTTTGGCGCGCCGGAGACGAATCTCGATGCCAGCGCGAGCATCAGTATCAGCAGACCCAGGGTCGATGCAAAGTACCGATGGACCATCTCCTTCCAGGCCTTCGGCGCCTCGACCGGGCGCTGCGGAAACTTCTGCTCGGCGCGCGCAACGTCGTCAGCCGCGCTGGGAACCCCTACATGCCCGTAGCACCCCGGCCAGTCAGGACAACCGAGCCCGGCATCGGACAGGCGCACATAGGCACCCAGCACGACGACGCAGGAGCACAGTATCAGTGCAGTGACAGCGAGATTTCTAAACCAGGTCATGGATGGCGCGTGTACAAGTTGCGGCGCGGGCATGCGCGGCGGTCGCCGATTTTACAGCATCCCTATCGCCACCTTGGCGGCGGGCTGGGCACGGGCAGAATAGCTCAGCCGATCTGCGAGACCCGCAGCAGGCGCTTGATGTCCTTAAGAATTCCCGGCGACTCCGACGCTCCTCGGTACAGCATCATCAGGTTGCCCAGCGGGTCAACCAGATACAGCGTCTGTGCATCCGCCTCTGGCGCCGCTTCGCGTATGAACTCGGCCAGCGCCTGGCCATTGTCGGCTTGGGTCACAAACTTCAGATCGGGGTGTTCAGCCGACAACTGCTCGTAGGCAGCCGCCAGTGCCGTGACATCCGGCGCCAGATACACGCGCTGTACCCGCAGACGCTTTTCATTCAGCAGCGTGCGGATCTGGCGGATCTGGTAGAGCTTGTCGCTGCAGGCAGCATCACAGGATGCGCTGCCCACATAGACAAAGCTCCACTTGCCCTTGAGCGCGCCATCGTCCTGCACAACTGACTGGGCATCGATCAGCGTCACCGCCGGCAACGGCCGCGCGGGCGCGATCAACTCGCCGTAGTTGGTGTGCCCCTCGGGCTGCCACTGCGGCGCGAAGAAGAACAGTCCAATGGCTGCAAACAACGGCGCGAAGAAAAGGACGGCGAGCAGCATGAACTGCTGGCGGCCACGGATACGAGGATCTGTCATGACTTACGGCGCAGGTTGAGTTTGATGAAGATGCCAATCAGGGTCAGGGCAAACGCGAACCACTGCGCGGCGTAACTGTAATTCTTGGTCGGCGACAGCTCAGCGCCACGATCCCATTCGCGAACGTAGCCCGCCGGCTCCGTCGGGTCCATCAGCACCAGCCCGTCGGCGACAAACTCGCCGTAGAGACAGCGGAACTCGGTGATCGTCGGATACTGGACGATGCGTGGCCACTGGCTACCCGCACAGTTGTCGGCCTCCAGCCGCATCGCCGGCGCGGGAAAGGTACGCCATAAACCCTGCAGAGCAACTTCACCCTCGGGCACGCTCAGGTCGGGGAGCTGGCCCTCCGGCGGCAGCGGCACCCAGCCACGGTCGACAATCACGGTGCTGCCATCATCCATCAGCAGCGGCGTCAACACGTGATAGCCCGGCTTGTGATTATGGCTCTGGTTATCGAGCAGCAGCTGGCGGCTGCCATCAAACCGACCGCGTACGCCGGCGCGCTCGATCAGTTGCGGATCGGCCACGCTGCCCGCACTCACCCCCCGTACCGGTCGGTCGTCTGCCGCTGCATAGCGTGCCTGCAGTTCCGCCTTGGCCTGCCCACGCTGCAGCTGCCAGTAGCCCAGGGCGCACATGCCGGCTGCGATCATGATCACGGCAGCGCTGGCCCACAGCGGTGGCTTGAACGTCCACGATGTCATGCGTACTCCGTTTGCCGCCGGCCAGACTCGATGGCGTGATGCCGGCATCCATGCTGAAATTTGGCCGTATGATGCCTGCTACAGCCGCCTCGTGTCAGTCAGATGATCGTCAAACTCGTCGTTATAGTCCTGTTGCTCGCAATACTGACCACGCTGATGATCAGCATGGTGTTTCTGGTTCGTGACCCCAGCACCCGTAAACGCGCACTGACCGGTCTCAAGATCCGCGTCGCGCTGTCGGTTACGCTGATCCTGTTCGTGTTGCTGTCCTGGCAGCAGGGATGGATACAGCCCCATCGGGCACTGCCCGTGGCGCCACCACCGGCGAGCGCACCCTAGGCCTTCGGCAAACAAAAAGGGCGGCCCATGGGCCGCCCTTTTTGCGTGCTCGGATGTCAGAGCCAGTAGACGACGATGAACAAGCCGATCCAGACCACGTCCACAAAATGCCAGTACCAAGCCACGCCCTCGAAGCCAAAGTGCGACTCCGGCTTGAAATGGCCCTTCATCAGGCGCAGCGTGATCACGGTCAGCATCAGCGTACCCAGCGTCACGTGCATACCGTGAAACCCGGTCAGCATGAAGAACGTGGACCCGTAGATGCCTGAGCCCAGGGTCAGGTTCAGCTCGGTGTAGGCGTGGATGTACTCCTCAGCCTGGAAGAACAGGAACGCGCACCCCAGTGCGACGGTGGCCCACATCCACAGGATGCACGCAGTGCGCTTACCCTCCTTGAGCGCGTGATGCGCCATCGTGATCGTGACCCCCGAGGTCAGCAGGATCAGGGTATTGACCAACGGCACGTCGAACGCAGGAATGGTTTCGAAGTCACCACCGATGCCGGCCGGTCCGTTCGACGGCCACACTGCCTCGAACCCGGGCCACAGCACCAGGTGCGTTGACAGCTTCGCCCCCTCACCGCCCAGCCAGGGCAGCGACAGCCCGCGGGCGTAGAACAGCGCACCGAAGAAGGCGCCGAAGAACATGACTTCGGAGAAGATGAACCAGGACATGCCCCAGCGGTAGGTGCGATCAACCTGCGCTCCGTACAAGCCCCCTTCGCTTTCGCGCGCTACGCCACGAAACCACAGGTAGATGATGGAAATGGCAAGGGCCAGACCCGCCCAGATCGGCACCGGCCCGATGCCACCGTCTTCAAGGAACGAAGCGGTGCCTCCAAGCAGCGCGACCAGGCCGATGGTCAGCAGAAAGGGCCAGACGCTGGGCTCCGGTACGAAGTAGCGCTCAGTATTTTGGGTGGCAGCGTGAGTACCCATGATCAGCTCCTGTCAATCTCGATTCAGTCTTGCTTCATTGCGACGTCACTGACGTCGAAGAACGTATAGGACAGCGTGACGCGGTCCACATCGGCGGGCAGCTCGGGGTCGAGCACGAACACCACCGGCATGGTTTTCTCTTCACCGGCCTTGAATGGCTGGTTGTTAAAGCAGAAGCATTCGGTCTTCCGCAAATACTTGGCGGCGTCCCAGGGCGCGATATTCGGCACCGCCTGCGCCACCAGATCATGCCCTTCGGTGTTCTGCGCAAAGAAGTTGACCGTCGTCAGCTGCCCCGGGTGCACCTGCACACTCGGCTGCGCCGCGCGGAACTTCCAGGGCCGCCCGCCGTTGACCGTGGTTACAAACTCCACCGTCACCAAGCGGCTGGTATCAACGACGGCCGGCACGGCGGTGGTCGCTTCGAGCTTCACCTTGCCATTCAGCCCGATCGCATCGCAGAGCATGTCGTACAGCGGCACCAGCGCGTAGCCAAAGCCGAACATGCCTGCTACCACCAAGCCAAGCCGCAGCGTATGCAGGCCGCGCGCACGCGCACTCACTGCTGCACCACGCGATAGACGAACCAGGCCAGAAAGAACAAGGCCAGCCCCACATGCACCAGAAACAGGAGCAGGTTACGGCGAGACTTGATCGGATCCTTGGTCATGTCGAGCAGTTAAGGGGCCCGCTCACGCTCGTGGCGGGCCGCCTTGGTTCTCAGGCGTGGTGGGCGTCGTGAACAGCCGTCGTCTCGCTTTCCGGCAGCGGCGGCGGATCTTCAAAGGTGTGATACGGCGCGGGCGAAGCCACCGTCCACTCCAGACCGTGGGCACCTTCCCAGACGCGATTCGGCAGGTCCTGCTTGCGCCCGCCCCAGCCGTAGCAGCTAGCCAGCATGTTGTAGACGAAGATGAACTGCGCCACGAAAAAGCCGAACGCACCCACCGAACTGATGATGTTGAAGTCCGTGAACTGGACCGCGTAATCAGGCACGCGTCGCTGCATGCCGGCCAGTCCGGCGAAATGCTGC
>JBFJKG010000099.1:0-7049 GCA_041635075.1 Solimonas sp. | reverse complement strand
TCTATCGTGTAGAGCAGATCACCACCGGATTCGACGCCGGACTCGGTCGCCAGCTTGAAGCCGTGGCCGATGTCGTACTCGAGCTTGAAGCTGTGCCCCGGCTGGAACAGGCCGATGCCGTAACTGATGAACAGGCCCGGCGCCAAGTACTTGCCAACCGTCAGTTGCGCACGCTCGGCACTTTCGCCCGGCTTGGCGCCGAGCGCGATCTGATCAAGTCCAATGGCACCACCAAAGCGCTGCGCCAGCCATTCGCCACCCGCCAAGCCCATCGACAGCGCCGCTCCCGCTAGCATCTCGCGGTCTTCGGCGCCGGTGGACTGCTCGATATCGCGACCGAGTATCAGCCACGACAGCTGCTGCTGCTGCGACATGGTCGGCGTTGAGAACAGGCTCAACTCCGGCTTGGCCAGACTGCCGCGCACCAGCACCCCCACCGTGATGTCGGGCCGCGGCTTGCGTGTAGCGCGGAGCTCAACCCCGGGCGTCGTAACGGCGCCGCCGGTGAACAACAGGCGGCCGGTTTCGATGCTGAGGTCCTGGCCGTAGGCCTTGTAGCGACCCTCCAGCAGATTGATCTCGCCACGTGCACTCGCGGGCGTGCCGGGCTGCTCGCGCAGCTGCAGCGCGCCAGCCAATCGTGTCTTCAGACCAAAACCGTCGAAACGCACATCCTTGCCGAGGCGCAACTGCAGATCGGCGTAGACGCCCAGGCCTGATTCCGGCGCGCCGTCCTGCTCCACGATGACCTGATCGGCACTGGCGCTCACGCCGTTGCTCATGGACTTCGGCGCAATCTCGGCACGCGGCACCACCAGCGTGCCACTGACGCGCAACTGCCGCTCAGCCAGCACCAGATTCAGATCGGGCGACGCCCAGATGCTGGCCTCCGGGGTGTGCAGCACCTGCACCTGATCACCTTGCAGGGTCAGTTCCAGACGCAGGGGTTGCACCCAAGGGTTCACGGCACCGCCGAGCTTGAGTTCACCCTCGTCGGAGCGCGCGGATGCCTGCACGCGCAGGGGTCCGGCACCGTCGGCATCCACCCGCGCCTGCAACTCGCGCAGTTCGATGCCTGGGGTCACCAAGCGCACATGTCCACCGCTCAGCACCAGTGCGCCCCGCGGTTCTGGCTGCGCCAAGGTCCCCGCCAATGCCCATTCGCCATCCAGGCGCCCCTCGACATCGCGCAGCTCACGGCTCAGCGCGCGTGCGAATGCGATGTTCGGCAGCACCACGCGCAGGTGTCCGCTAAGTGCGCGTTGCATCAGGTCGCCATCGCCTGCGAGCAAGGCCTCGATATCGATGACCCCCTGCTCGAAGGGCAGGTTCAGGCGCAGCTCTGCGCCGCGCACCGATTCCTCGGCCACCAGCTGCGCGGCCTGCCAGCGCAGGGGTGGCAAACCGGTTTGCTGCAGCTTGCCCGCACTGCTGAACAGTTCGGCCCGGAGTTCGTGCAGTCCGCCATCATCCCAGGCGACCACGCCGCTGCCATTGAGCACCGCCTGCAAGATCGTCCCAGTAGGCAGCAGCGGCGCCAGGCTCCCCAGCTCGAAGCCTTCCAGCCGGAAGGCCAGCCGCTGTGCACCCTTGTCACTCAGCACCCGCATGCAGGCGCGGGCAACACCACTGGCCCAACAGGCTGGCTCCAGATCAATACCCGGAGCGACACGCAACGTTGCCGGCGCCTCCAGACCCCAGGGCGCCAGGCGCTCCGGCGCCAGCTTGCCGTCGAGCAGCTGCCCTCGCCAGCTTCGCGCCGTCGGGTCCAACATGCCCTCCGCTGCAAGACTCACGCGGCCCTGCGCAGCGGTGATGCCCAGCTCTATGCGATGCGCCGCCAAGGGCCCTTGCACACGCAGCCGAAGCTGATGGATGTCCGCGCCCGCGTCCAGACCCTGCGCAACCAGGCTCACGTCCAGACTGCGCTGCAGATCGACATGCGCCTCCAGCTCGGCGCTCTCCGCGCGCAGATCGCCGTATCGCAGCTGCGTGACCCGTGCGGTGGCATCAATGTTCGGCAGCGCGTACTCGCCGCGAACCACTGCCTCGACCGCCGCACGCCCGTACAGACCCGGCCACAGGGAGCCGAGGTTGGAGCTCTGCAGATTGGCGCTGACATCCAGCTGCGGCCACACCCGGCCCCTGCCTCTCACCCGCGTCGCGCCGCTACGCAGATCAAGACTCGCCAGATCCAGTGTGTCCTCGAAGTAGCGGCCGCGCGCAGTCAGTCGCAGCGGATAGCCATGCAGCGTGGACTCGCTCAGGTCGAGTGCAAAGTCCATTCGCGGCGCGGACCGATCCACTTGCGTGCTGATGCTGACCGCGCCGTTGATCTCGCCCTTGACGCGCGGATCGAGCCGGCTCGGATCCAGTGCGCGGACACGCAGCTCGGCATTGACGAGCAATTCGTCGCGCCAGCTGACGGCCAGCGTGCCGGCCACGCTGCCGCCCAGGAGCTGGGCCGTCATCGTGTCTGCGCCCAGGCCGTCGAGGGAGCCGCTGCCGCTGGCCTTGATCTGCATCGGCTGTTCCGCCAGCAGTAGCGCTGCGGTCAGCGCGTACCGATAGTCGTGGACATGTCCCTGCCACTGCAGCTGCCCGCTATCGCTGTGCAGTTGCGGCTCACCCTGCAACGGCCATTGCAGCTGCTGCCAGGCCAGTTGCAGATCGGAGGCGGTCTCGGCGTAACCAAGCACGCCGTGAAGCTGCGCCTGGACAAAGCCCGCAACCGTCAGGCGCTCAATCTCAACGGCATCACCACGGAGGTGCGCGCGGCCTTCCAGCTCCAGGGCCCCCACCCACGGGGTCAGTGCCGCCAGTTTGCGCAGCTCGATATCACGGCCGCGCCAATCGGCAGACAGCACGATGTCCTGTAGCAGCAGCGGCGCGCTTTCCGGCAGCAGCAGCTCCAGTCGCCCAAGCTGGGCATCACCCAGCAATACTGCCAGCGGCAGCTCGCTGATGACTTCAGTTGCCGGCGGCGCGGCTTCGGTTGCCGGTTGCACCTCGATCCGCAGAGCTTGCGCGTGCAGGCGCGAGACGCTCAGCTGACGCGAAAGCAGGGCCAGCGGCGACCAGTTCAACTCTATGCCCTCCGCGTTCACCTGGACGCCGCCGTCGTCGTAGTAGAGCCGCTGCAAGCGCAGCTCCCCCCACAGGCGCCCTTCAACGCCGTCGATTGCGAGCGTGCCCGTTGCCCGCTCCACCGCGCGCAGCGCCAGCACCGCGCCCGCCTCGGTGAACAACAGAAAGCCCAGCGCCGCGATCAGCAGCATCAGCACGATGCCGGCCGCATCGCGCAGAAGCTCGGCCAAGGTCAACAGAACGCGCTTGAGCGCGGCCTTCATAGCCCCACCCTCACGCCCAGATGCAGCCGGACGCCGCCTTCCGGATCATCCAGCGGATGCGCCAGATCGACTTGTATGGAACCCACCGGTGCGCGGTACCGCAGTCCCGCGCCAATGCCTCGGTACAGCTCCGGTGTCGGGTCGTCGTCGGCGCCGCCGATGTCAAAGAACGCGGCGGCCCCCCAATTGCCGTACACGCTCATCTCAAGCTCCAGGCTGGCAGCTGTCAGAAACCGGCCGCCGATGACATTGCCGTCCGCGTCCTGCGGCCCCAGGGACTGATATCGGTAGCCGCGCACCGATTGATCGCCGCCGGCAAAGAAGCGCTGCGAGGCCGGCAACTCGTCAAAATCGGCGACCACACTGGCGCCGGCCTCATATCGGCCCAGCAAGCGCAAGCGCTCGGTCAGCGGATAGGCGCCTCGCAACTGCGTGCGAATCTGAACGAAGCTGGTGCTGCTGAGCGCGCTGCGATCAGCGCCGTGAAGGTCCGCGAACAGGGTCCAGCCACGCCTGGCAAATATCGGATCATCCAGCTGGCTGCGATTGAAGGACACGCCGGGCGTCAGCAGATCGCTGGTCTGCCGGCTATCGCCCAGCTGCGATTCTTCATGAAGATAGGCGACGTACAGACGGCGCTTCCACTTTCCCGGCATGCGCGACAGGCTCAGCTCCAACCCGTAGCGCAGGCTGTCGCCGGCATCGAATTGCTCCTGGGTCAACTCGCCGGCAAGGGCGACCTGCTCGCCGGGCCGAACCCCCAGGGGAATCCGGTACTCGCCACGCGCCGTGTTCTTGATCTCCGACAGACGCGTGTCCAGTTTGAGCTTGTGTCCTGCTGCGTTGAGCCGGCGGAACTCGGCGCCCGCAGAAACCCGCGCACCGGTGTCGGTTCCATAACCCACCCCGAAGTCGTAGCGCCGCGGCGGCAGCGGCGTGGTCTTGATCAGGATCGGCACCTGATGATCCGCACCCGCCAGATCGTGTTGCGGTAGCGGCTCTATGGTTTCGAAGTAGCCCAGGTCCCCCAACGCAAACTGGGTGTCCAACAGCACCTGCGGATCATAGGCGTCGCCGGCGGCAATCCCGACGTACCGCGCGAGGACCTCGTCCGATAGCCGGCTATTGCTGTCCAGCTGCTCGACCCTGACCTGGCCGAAGAAGTAGCGCGGCCCGGTATCAAAATGCAGCAGCACTTCGGCCGCATCGTCCTGCGGATGAATCCGCAGTTCGGACCGGCGGTAGCGCGCATCAAGATAGCCCTTTGCGTAGGCGGCGCTGGCCAGTAACGCCTTGGCATCCTCGTACTGCGTGTGCAGCAGCGGCGTTCCGGGCGCAAGCCGCAGCCGGATGCGCTGCTGCTCGGCCTCCAGATCTTCCGATCCGGGACCGTCAACCTGCAGGTCCAGCTCGCGTATAGCGGTCCGCGGCCCTGCGCTCACCTGATACCGCGCGCTCCAGTTCGGTTGCTCCCCCTCCAGAGACGCCTGTATTTCCGGCCGGTAATAGCCATAGGGCTGCAGGGCAGCGCGGATGTCATCGCCGGCGTCGTCATGCAGCGCCTCGACCAGACCCTGGTTCAGGTCCTTACGCGTGGCCGCCAACGCAATACCCAATCGCAGTTCGATGTTCTCCCGCAGTTCGCCGCCGACGCCCTCGACGCGCACATCCAAGGACGCAGCCGCCACGCCGCTGGCGCAGAGAAGGGTCATGCCCAGGAAGAGGGGAACTAGACGCATGTCGCTATGTTCAGCGATGGATGTAGGCTTGGGGATCAGTACGTCGCAGCCGGCATTATCGAGGCGGTCGACCGGTGAAACAAAGGACAGCGGAGCAGGAATGCCGGCTCCGCACGGCCGTTGGCGCTCTCCGTGCGTTTACAACGGGGAGTCAGCTGCTCATGATTACGCCACCTGCGTGGTCCCCCAACACGGGTAGAACGGATGAGTGCGCTGACGCTGGTTATCGGCAGTAAGACGTTTTCGTCATGGTCGCTGCGACCCTGGTTGCTGCTCAAGCACCATCAGGTGCCGTTCGAGGAGAAGGTGATCGCGCTGAACGCCCCGGATACCGCAGAGCGCATCCGGACGTATTCCCCCAGCGGCAAAGTACCGGTATTGCTCCATGGCGAGCGCTGCGTCTGGGAGTCACTGGCAATCTGTGAATACGCCGCCGAAACCTTTCTGCTGCCTGCGGCCTGGCCCATGGACCCGGCGGCGCGCAGCTTTGCACGCTCGGCGGCAGCGGAGATGCACGCCGGCTTCCCCGATCTGCGCCGTGAACTGCCGTTTGAGGCCAATCGCGATCCGGAGCACAAATCCTGTTCAGCAAAAACGACCGCCGACATCCAGCGCGTTCGCGATCTGTGGCGCGAGGCGCGCACGCAGTTTGGCCGCGGCGGCCAATGGCTGTGTGGTCGCTTCGGCATTATCGATGCGATGTTTGCGCCGGTGGCGCTGCGCTTCTTTGTCTACGATATCCCGCTGGACGGACCGGAGGCCGAGTATGTCGATACCGTCGTCCTGCATCCGGCAATACAGGCCTGGATGGAGGCGGCCACACTCGAGCAACCCCTGCGGGAGCCGGCGCAGGCGCGCACCCAGGAGCTAGCCGAGGCCGTGCTGCCGGCACGTACCGACGTTGCCGTCAGCACGACTGCAGTCGCGCCCCCGGCACCAAAGCACGGACCGAAGGCAAAAGCCGAACGCGCGTCGCACAAGCCGTCCGCCACCAGTGTCGAGCCCACTGCGGCCACCGTGGATCACCCCCGGCTGCGCTCGCGCGTGCTGCCATCGGACTAATCCGCTGCGCAGCTGCGGCGGCCTGTGCACACGTACTTAGGGGTTTTCGTCCTTAACCGGTTGCATCACCAGGCCCTCGGCCGCCAGCAGCGGGATCAGGCCCTCGTTCCCCACCAGATGCGCGGCGCCCACAATGATCAACTGCGGCCTGGTGCCCCTTAGGCGCTTCGTGAGCTGCGGCAGCCACGCGCGGTTACGCGCCGCCAGCAGCCGCTGATAGATCTCCGGATACTCGCCACGCATCTCGGCGACCAGATGCTCCAGCGCGGAGCGGTCGTTGCTGCGCCAGCTCCGGTACAGGGCCAGCGGTTCTGCGGCGGTGGTGGCATCTTCGTCCAGCGACTGCTCAAGCATCTGCTGCGCCATCGCCGTGCTCATGGTTGCGAAGAGATTCAGATGGGTTTCCACCGACTCCAGCGCTGCGACCCTCTTGCCTTCCGCCAGGGCCCGAGCGTGATAGTGCTGGTCCAGCCCCAACGCCGAGGAAAATCCCGCCTGCTGATAGCTGAAGACCTCGAGGGACAGTGCGCAGAACCAGGCCTTGAACGGCTCGCACAGACTCAGCGGCAGCCCGACCTGACGGGCCCGCTGCTCAAGCTTGGTGTACAGCGCTGCGGGCAATGACGCCCGCAGTCCGCCAGCGGACCCGCGCGCCGCCGACATCAACTGCAACTGGCGTTCGGGTGCCGACAGCGCCGATATGTCGGCCTCGAATACCAGCACGTCGGCGTTGTCGTAGGCGGCATCCAGCGCTGCTGGCAACGGATGTGCCGACTGCGGCAGGAGATGGACCGAGCCCTGCAGGTAGTGGGTTACCGCGCCTTGGCGCAACGACCACAGAAACGGCGCATCGGCATGGGCCGGCGCGGACACGGCCCACAGCACGAGCACCCACACC
>JBFJKG010000098.1:0-7069 GCA_041635075.1 Solimonas sp. | reverse complement strand
TCCGGACAGTCGGCCACCGGGAAGTGCTGTGTAGTTAACGCTGCTGTGGGTCATAGTGATTGGTGGAGGGATAAGACCACGCGCCAAAGGGGGCGGTCACGCCGCGCAGACGCCCGACGCGACCATACTGCGGCCTATTCAATCTGCGCCAGGTAGCGCTCACGTGCAGAACGGGCGCGCTCAAACAGCGCCTTGATCTGGTCCCACCGATTCTGCTTCATCAGCATACGAATCTGCTGCAGGTCCTCGATCTGTTGTTCCAGCAGGCGGCCCACCGAGTCCGAGTTGGCGCGCACGATGTCATGCCACATCTGGGGCGAACTGGAGGCAATCCGGGTGAAATCGCGGAAGCCCCCACCAGCATTGGGGAATATCTCCCCGCGCGCATCCAGGCGCGCGAGCAGATCAACAAAGCTGTACGCAAGTACATGCGGCAGGTGCGAGGTCGCCGCGAAGATGGCGTCATGTTGTGCTGCATCCATCTCGACCACGCGCGCGCCCACCGATTGCCACAGCCGCGATACCAACAGTCGCGCGGCCGGATCCTGGTCGGCGTGAGGCGTCAGGATCACCCGGTGGCCGCGAAACAGTTCCGCCTGACTGTTGGCAACACCGCTCTTCTCGGTGCCTGCAATCGGATGTCCCGGCACAAACCGGGGCGGCAAGCCATCACAGACACGACTTACTTCATCCAGCACTGACTGCTTGGTGCTGCCAACGTCGGTCAACACGGCATCGCGGCGCATCGCAGACCAGCAGGCAGCAAGCGCCTCTCCGGTATGCAGCACCGGCACCGCGAGCACGACCATGTCGGCATCCTTCACGGCCTGCGCAGCAGTGTCTGCCGCCTCATCGATGACCCCCAACTGCAACGCAGTCTCACGCTGCGAAGGATCGGCGTCGTAACCACTGATGCGGCCCACCTGCCCC
Source organism: Solimonas sp. (assembly GCA_041635075.1). Classification (GTDB taxonomy): domain Bacteria; phylum Pseudomonadota; class Gammaproteobacteria; order Nevskiales; family Nevskiaceae; genus Solimonas. The sequence goes on along the minus strand of JBFJKG010000098.1, from coordinate 6,139 downwards.
GCCGAGCGCAAAGCTCGCGCAAGCGAACCGCCTATCAGGCCCAGGCCGATGACCGCTAGATGGCGGACACTCATTCAGTTACCAAGAATGCTGTGCAGGGCTTGCAGGAATCGCGTGTTCTGCGGCCGCGTGCCGATGCTGACGCGCAGAAACTCCGGCAGCCCGTAGGACGCGATCGGCCGCACGATGATGCCGCGCTCAAGCAAGCCCTGATGGATCGGCTTGGCGTCGCGCCCAAAACCGATGGACAGAAAGTTGGCCTGTGACGGCAGTACCGTCAATCCCATGGCCTGCAGCTCGTGGCCCAGACGCTCGCGCTCGCCGGTATTGAGTTCAACAGACGCCTGCACATAGTCCTGATCGCCTAAAGCGACCTCTGCCGCGAGCAATGCCAGGCTGTTGTTGTTGAACGGCTGCCGCACCCGGTTCAGCAGGTCGGCGAGTTCCGGACTCGACAGCGAATATCCGACGCGCAGACCTGCCAGGCCATAAGCCTTGGAGAAGGTGCGGAATACCACCAGGTTCGGGTAACGATCCAACCACCCCCGCACATCGCCGCGCAGTTCCGGTTCCATGTACTCGTAGTACGCCTCGTCGAGCGCGACGATCACCTGCGCTGGCACCTGTTCGAGGAATGCCTCGATTTCGGCCGCGGCCAGCCACGTGCCGGTGGGGTTGTTAGGGTTGGCGATGAACACCAATGCCACGTCGGCGTTGGCCTTGAGCTCACGGGCAAATGCGGTCAGATCGTGGCCGTAAGGCTGCTCATCGGTGGCCGACCGCGCCGGCACGACGACCGCGCGCGCGCACTGGGCCTGCGTGATGATCGGATACACCGCAAACGCGTGTGCCGAAAACATAGCGGCGCGCTCAGGCCCCAGAAACACACGGCCCAGCAACTCGATGATGTCGTTGGAGCCATTGCCCAGGGTGATCCGCTCAGGCGCTATCCCATGCATCTCTGCCAGCTTCTGCTTGAGGCGGAAGCCTCCGCCGTCCGGATACTGCGCCAGATCCGTATTCGCAACGCTGCGCGCCAAGGCCTCGCGCACGCGCGGGCTGACACCCAGCGGATTCTCGTTCGAGGCCAGCTTGATGGCATCGGACACGCCAAGTCGCCGCTGCAGTTCCTCGATCGGCATGCCGGGGGAGTAGGCTTCCAGGCTCAATACGCCGCTGGCGGCGTTGCGTGTCAGGTTCGGATTCATGTGATCGGAAGGAATCGGCGCGTGCGCGCTCAGAGTACGGCCTTGGGATAGGAGCCCAGGATCTTGAAGAACGCCGCCGCGGCCTGGACCTGATCCAGTACCCTGCGTACATGTTCCTCGTGAGCATGCCCCGCGAAATCAATGAAGAAGTAGTAATCCTGCACCACCGAACCCCGTACCGGACGCGACTCAATGCGCGTCAGATCCAGCGGCGCATCGGCGAACGGCTGCAACAGCTTGAACAATGCGCCCGGCTGGTTGCGATGTGCGGTCAACACTACGGACGTCACGTCCTGCCCGGTCGGTGCCGGATCCTGCTTGCCAATGACGAGGAAGCGCGTAGTGTTGCTGGGGTCATCCTCGATGTTGGACGCGAGGATATTGAGTTCATTCAAGCGACCGGCCTGCACGCTGGCAATGGCCGCCACCCCGCTCCCTTCGGCACGCGCCTGCTGCGCCGCCTGACCGTTGCTGGACACGGCTTCGCGCACAGCGTGCGGCAGCTTGGCGTCCAGCCACTTGCGGCACTGCGCGAACGATTGCGGGTGCGCGTAGACCTTGGTGACCTTGGCCAGTTGAGTATCGGCTGACAGCAAGTGATGGTGCACCGGCAGGGCCACCTCACCACAGAGCCGGAGCTTGGTCAGCGCCAACTCGTCCAGCGTGTGGCTGACGACTCCGCCGATGGAGTTTTCCACCGGCACCACCCCATAATCGGCAGCGCCGCTTTCAACCTCGCGAAATATTTCGTCAATCGCGCTGTTCGAGCGCGCGGTCACCGCTTCACCGAAGTGCTTCTGAACAGCAGCCTGGGTGTACGTACCCTCGGGCCCCAGATACGCCACCGTCAGTGGCGACTCGAGTGACAGGCAGGCCGACATGATCTCCCGCATCAGCCGCGCGACTGCCTCGTTGGTCAGCGGCCCCTGATTGCGTTCCATGACCCGGCGCAGGACCTCAGCCTCGCGCGAAGGTCGGTAGTGGTCGCCACGATCTCCCATGTTCTGCTTGATATGGGCGATCTCCTGCGCGACCCGCGCGCGCTGGGAAATGAGGCCCTGGATCTGTTCATCCAGAGCATCGATCTGCTGCCGAGCCTCGTTGAGATTCTGCGGTTTCATGAAATGCCGTCTGCTTGCGACGCAAAGGGCGCAAAGTTTAGCCGCAAGTGCGCCCGGCGTCCTTGCCGACCGATAAAATCAGCGCGCCGATGAGCGGTGCCGGGCCGATCTCCCCAGGCCCCGCTCATCCAGTGCGATTCCACCGATTCCGAACGACCTAACGGGCGGCGATCACCCGCGTCGACAGCACACCCGGAATCGCGGCCAGTTCCTTGACCGCGTCGTCGCCAATCGGCTGGTCGAGATCGACAATCGTGTAGGCCAGATCACCGCGCGACTTGTTCAACAGGTCGGCAATATTGAGGCTGCGCTTGGCGAGCGCGGTCGAGATTTGACCCACCATGTTCGGCACGTTCTCGTTGACCACGCACAACCGGGTCTTGCCCGGCAGCAGCGCCATGACCGCTTCGGGGAAGTTGACCGAGTTGCGGATATTGCCGGCCTCGAGAAATTCCCGCAGCTGGTCAGCCACCATGACTGCGCAGTTGTCCTCCGCCTCACCGGTGCTCGCCCCTAGGTGCGGGGTCGCGATGACTCGCGGATGCCCCTTGAGCACGTTGGACGGGAAATCGCAGGCGTAGGCGTGGAGCGTCCCCGCATCAAGCGCCTCGACGACGGCTTTCTCGTCAACGATCGCCGCACGCGCAAAGTTCAGGATGACGCCCTGCTTCTTCATCAGCTTCAGCCGGTCGGCGTTGATCAAGCCACGGGTTGCATCCAGCAACGGCACATGCACGGAGATGAACTGCGACTTGGCGACCAGGTCGTCTACCGACAGTGCCTGCCGCACGCCGGCATTCAGCGCCCAGGCGTTCTGTACGGTCATCGCCGGGTCGAAGCCGTACACCGTCATCCCGAGCTCGAGCGCCGCATTGGCCACCTTGACACCAATCGCGCCCAGCCCGATCACGCCCAAGGTACGGCCCGGCAATTCAAAGCCGACAAACTTCTTCTTCCCGGCTTCAACCGCCTCGTGCATCGCCTTGTCATCGCCGTCGAGCTTTTTCACAAAGTCCAGCGCCTGCGGGATATTGCGCGCCGACAGCAACATGGACGCCATCACCAGCTCTTTCACCGCATTGGCGTTGGCGCCCGGTGCATTGAACACCGGCACACCGCGCTTGCTCATGGCTGCCACCGGGATGTTGTTGGTACCCGCGCCAGCGCGACCGATCGCCTTCACCGAGGCGGGAATATCGAGCTTATGCATGTCCGCGGAGCGCACCATGATCGCATCGGGGTTCTGCAGCTCCGAGGCAATTTCGTAGCGCTCGCGCGGCAGGCGCTCGAGTCCGTTGATGGAAATGTTATTAAGCGTTTGGACCTTGAACATGGTGTGATTCCGAATTGGGCGTGATGGGTCGTCGGGGCAGACCGGATACCCGGGCGCCCAGATGGGCGATGTCCGAGCGCACCGAGCGAGAATGGTTTAGCCGCGCGTGCGCGCGAACTCCTTCATGTATTCGATCAACTTCTGGACGCCCTCTTCGCTCATGGCGTTGTAGATCGAGGCACGCATGCCACCGACCGAGCGATGTCCCTTGAGACCGGAAAGGCCTGCGGCCTTGGCACCCTTGAGGAAATCGGCGTCGAGAGCCGAATCGGCAAGCGTAAATGGCACGTTCATCCGTGAGCGATTCTGCTTCTGCACCGGGTTGCGGTAGAAGTCCTGTGCGTCGATGTACTCGTACAGTGCGGCGGCCTTGCGCGCGTTGCGCTGGCCCACGGCCTCGAGTCCACCGTTGTCCTTGATCCACTTGAACACCAAGCCCGACACATACCAGGCGAAGCACGGCGGCGTATTCAGCATCGACTCGCTGTCGGCCATCTGCTTGTAGTCGAAGATGCCGGGAGTATTCGGCAGCGTCTGCCCAATCAGATCATCGCGGACGATCACGATCGTGATTCCGGATGGGCCAATGTTCTTCTGCGCACCGGCATAAATCATCCCGTACTTGGAGACGTCGATCGGCCGCGACAGGATGTTGGACGACATGTCCGCCACCAACGGCACGCCATGCGTATCGGGCTCGGAATGAAATTCCACGCCGTGGATCGTCTCATTCGGGGTGATGTGTACATACGCCGCGTCGGCATCCAGCTTCCAGCCATCTACGCTGGGAATGTGGGTGAACTTGTCGGCTTCGCTGCTGGCGGCGATGTTGACCTTGGCATAGCGCGCCGCTTCCTTGGCCGCCTTCTTGCCCCAGTCTCCGGTAAGCACGAAGTCGATACCGCTCTTGCCGCGCAGCAGATTCATTGGCGCAAAGCTGAACTGGCCAGTGGCGCCGCCCTGCATGAACAGCACCTTGTAGTTCGCTGGAATGCCCGCGATCTCGCGCAGATCGGCCTCAGCCTGCTGGGCAATGCTCATGAATTCCTTGTCGCGATGCGACATTTCCATCACCGACATGCCGCTGCCATGCCAGTCGAGCATTTCCGCCTGTACCTGCTGCAAGACCTCCAGAGGCAGAGTGGCTGGGCCGGCGCTGAAATTAGTAATACGTGACATTTCAATATCCTGAAGGTGTTTTCTAAAGTAAGTTGAGAATTCTCAAACCCAGCGCTCGAGATCCAGATTGGGAACCGAAGCAAAAACCGCACTGCGATCGGTTACCAAGGTCAGCTGATGAGCCACGGCGGTGGCCGCCAGCATCAGGTCCAGTGCAGCCAGTTGCTCGCCCGCCGGCTGCAGATAGGCGCTCAGGACCACGGCCTGCTGCGCCTCCGTCGCGCCAAATTCGATAACCGACACCGTGGCCAGAAACTCCTTGAGCAACTTGCCGTAGCGGGCCTGAGCCCGCGGCTGCAGCCGCATTGCGGTCTCGGCTTCCATGCGGCTGACCACCGAAACGGCGACCTCGGACGGTTTGAGCTTGGAGAGTTGCAGCACGACCGGCAGGCGGCCCTTGATTGCCCCCGCCAACACATCCGAATCGAGCAGAAATCTCACCAGCGGACACCCTGCTCGGCCGGAAGCGCCTCGCGCCAGGCCTGAAAGTCCAAGGTCTCCTCGGCGATCTCCGGTGCCGGGTTCCGGAAGTGCCCCTTGAGCGTCTCCGGCCAATCCTTCTCTTCATTGCGCGCCAGCCAGTCCTGCACGGCGACCACGATGAGCCGATTGCGCGTCATGCCCACGCGCTCGACCGCCTTGCTCAGGCGCTCCATGGTGGCATCGTCAAAATGTACGCTGAAGTTCATTGGCGCACATTCTCACCTAACAGGTTATGTTAGTCAATGGAACGGTGCTACTACGCCATGATATCAATGGCTTAACAGGCCATGTTGAAGTGCGGCTAGCGGCAGACAGGGCTCGCTGCACCGTATCGGGCCCGAACCAGCTGCGGCCTTTTGGACAGGGTCAGCAGATACAGCGAGTCATACTCACATTCGTGCAAATCGGCCATGTCGGGACCACCGAGCCCTCGCACGATGCTGGCCAGCGTATTGCTGTGCCCAACCACCAGCGCCGCGCTCCCTTCAGGCAAGCTGAGAATCCGCGCCACGACGGCGGCCACGTGGTCACGATCCACCGGGACAGCGACAGGGCTCAGCTTCCGGGACTCGGCCAGCGGCGCGGCCGTGGCGCGTGTCCGCCTGAACGGCGTGGTCAGCACCGCATCCAGTTCGAAATCCTTAAGGGCATCCCGCAGGGCAAGCGCCCTCAGTTCGCCTGCCGCAGACAGTTCGGGGTCGCTACCTGGGGATTCGACTTTCTCGGCATGGCGTACCAGCACCACCCAGGCAGGCGTGGCCTGCGCCGGGCACACGATGGCGCCAAACAGAGCAATTGCGAGCAGCCACCCAAGG
>JBFJKG010000097.1:0-7081 GCA_041635075.1 Solimonas sp. | reverse complement strand
ATGCTGGTGTTCGGCATCGGCAGCCTGCTGGGCCTGAGCACCGCCGAGAAAGGTGCGCGCACGCACATCTATCTGGCCTCGTCACCGGAAGTGGAAGGTGTGTCAGGCAAGTACTTCCAGAACTGCCGCGAGCACAGCATGTGCCCGCATACCGAGGATCTCACTCAGCGCCAGCGCCTATGGTCCGAGAGCGCACGAATCGCCGGCCTTTGAGGGGCCACGCTGCCGCTCAGGTCCCCAATTAGTAGAGGCGCCACTCGACTCGGCACGGCCCATGATGCGGTAACACACCCATCAATCCCGCCATTCGCCGGCCGCCACTGAGGGATTCACCGGATTCGCAATCTTCCCCCGATACGTAAGCTCGGTGTAAGAAACGGCTTACGTTTCATTACAGACGCGGATTACGCGCACATATCTGGGGATTAATCGTGATGAAGACTTCCTGTACCCGCAGGCTCCTGCTTGCCAGCGCACTGCTGGCCTGCAGTTTCGCCGTCCAGGCGGCCTTCGCGCCGACACCGGCATCCGGCACCGTCCGCAGTCAGGACGACCGCCTCGAGTTTTCCGGCGGGCCCACGGTGGGCGCCAATGTGTCGCCGACCGCCGGATCGCCGGTCTGCGTCACCGGGGCCGTGGAGTGCGAGGTGTATACGCTGACCATCGCACCGGCGGACGGCTCGCGCTCCGATGTGCGGGTATCGATCGGCTGGTCGCTGGACGAAAGCGATCTGGATATCTTCATGGTGGATGCCGGCGGTAACGTCGTTGGCCAGGCGGCCTCCTCAGCCAATCCAGAGGTATTCACGGCCGCCAATCTGGCGCCGGGCACCTACGAGATCCAGATCATCCCCTTTGCCGCCGCTGAGCCCGAGTACACCGGGGAGATCCTGCATCTGGGTAAGAGCGCGACCAGCAACCCGCCCGACTCCACTGGCGGCGGCAAGCCGCGGGTGATCGTTGGCGTGATCGACTCTGCGATCAACCCGTACCACGATTTCTACTACCAGGGCGGACCCAACTACCCGAACGTCGCGCCCAATTCGGTGACACCGGAAGTTCTCGCCGAGCTGGGCGTGAAGCCGCAGAACCACATCACCCTGACCCGCACCGGCGACATCGCCAAGGACATCGCCACCGATCAGGCGATCTGGAGTGGCATCCAGCAGGGCGAGCTGTACTGGTTCGTTGGCACCAACGTCATCGCCACGTCCCTGTCGCCGCTGGCCGGCGAGCCGATGCTGGTCCCCACGGTCAACAAGAGCCCGCACGGCGTCGGCACCAGTTCGGCGGTGCTGAAGGCCAACCCCGAAGCAGTCATCTTCTTCGTGGAGGCGGAAGGCTCATTGGGCAGCGCCGCCTCGCATGCGCTGGTGTTTGAACATCCGGCGGTAGACATCATCTCCACCAGCTATGGCGCCGGCATTCCCGGCGCGCCCATCGGCACCGGCCTGTTCCTGCCTGAAGTGTTCCCTTTCGAGAGCAGCCACAAAGGCGTTGTGGAACTGGGCAAGCTGCACTTCTCCAGCGGCGGCAACATGCCCGGCTTCACCCCCGGGCGCGCCGGCGCCGGCCCCTGGTGGTCGATTGGCGTCTCCGGCAATGAGGAAGGCACCAGCGAAGGCCGTACCACGACCTCCGGCAATTTTCCGGACTTCGTCTCTGACTTCACCCAGGCCCTGGCCCGTTGTGTGGACTGCGAAACCGGGCTGGCCGATTACTCCGGCACCAGCTTCTCGACCCCACGTGCAGCCGGTGTAGCTTCACGCGTGCTGCTGGAAGCGCGCCGCAAGCTTGGTCACCTGGGCGGCATCCGCATCCATGACGGCAAGCCGGTGATGGCAGATCGGCAGACGCTGCCGATCAGCAACTGGCTGCTGCGCCGCGCGCTGGAGCAGGCCGCCTACGTGCCGTCGTTCGAAGACTACGATCCGATCGCCGGCGTGCTTGACGACCTCGGGGCCCAGCCCTTCAACCCGTTCGCACCGTGGCTGCAGTCCGGCTGGGGTGATCTGACCGCTGACCCCGCCAAGGGCGTGGTGGAAGCCGCACTGACCCATCTGGATCTGGCCTTCCGCCCGCGCGCCAAGGCCCAGGGCTTCTGCGACTTCCAGACCGCAATCATCACGGAGCGCAAGCTCTACTGGGACACGCTGGCCGGCACCCAGCCGGAGAACGATCCGTTCATCTGGTGCGGTAGCGACATCCCGGGTACCCCGAACGGCAACGACCCCGGCGGCAACTTCAATGCCAGCGGCGACGCCGATAACGACGGCATCCCCAACGGGCAGGACAACTGCCCCGAGCACCCGAACCAGGATCAGGCCGACAGTGATGGCGATGGCTACGGCAATGCCTGTGATGCCCCGCTGCCCGACTCGGATGGTGATGGCGTGCCTGACGTCAGCGACAACTGCCCGGTCAACGGCAATCCGGACCAGAAGGACACCGGTGGCGACGGCGTGGGCGATGCCTGCGAATCCCCCCCCACTGCCGACGCCCAGCCGGGCGCGGGCTCCACGCAGGTCGCCAGTTACAGCGGCCAGGCCGGCCCGGCCACGACGCCCGTGGTCTGCCTGAATCCCTGCGGCAGCGGCAGCGACGGCTTCGCCACCTTCGAGTTCCGCTACGCGCTGCCGGCCGGCTTCGTCTACGACAGCATCGAGTTCCGCCTGAACTCGGAGCCCGGCACGCAATACTTCATGGAAATCTTCGGGCCGTCCGGCAACAGCGTCGGCTTCAACGGCACCGAGTTCGTCCCGAGCACCACCGGTCTCATCAGCGGACAGCTCATGCGCTGGGGCGACGAACCGATCAGTGACGGCGAAATGTCGGTCACGCTCGAAAACCCGAACAGCGGCCTGTACCTGATCCAGGTCAAGGAGCAGCTTTCCGGTGCCAGCCTGCCGTTCAACGTGACCGTGCACGTCACCTGCCCGACGGCGGGCTGCCAAGCGGCACAAGGCAATCAGGCCCCGGTGGCCAGCAACCGCTCGGCAACCACCGCGCAGGACACCCCGGTGACGGTGGCGCTGCAGGCCAGCGATGCCAATGGTGACGCGCTGAGCTATGCCATCGTCAGCCAGCCAACCCACGGTGCGGTGACGCTGAGCGGTAGCTCCGCCACCTACACGCCGACTGCTGGCTACCTTGGCGGCGACAGCTTCACGTACAAGGCCAATGACGGGCAAGCGGATTCCAACATCGCTACGGTCAGCATCACCGTGACCGAGGAAGGTGCCGACAACCCGATGACCGCCACGCTGAGCGCCGCCCCAACCAGTGGCGATGTCACCAACGGGCCGTTGACGGTCAGCTTCACGGCAGCGGGCACCAGCCCTGGCTATGAAGGCGATACCCTGAGCTACACCTTCCACTTCGGTGATGGCTCGACACCGGTCAAGCAGACAGTCAATACCGTGCAGCACGCCTACAGCCGCGCCGGAACCTACCGCGCCTATGTGATCGTCACCGATCAGCATGCGCGCTACGCGGTGTCGGACAAGGTGACCATCACCACGACGTCCCAGGTCACGGTCACTGACCCGAACCCGGGCCATACCGAAGCCTCGCTGGTGATCGACGCGATCGAGCAAGGCCCCAACGGCGGGCTGCCGGTTGCCGTGACCTTCGATGCCAGCGCCTCGCGTGCCGCGAGCCAGCGCACCCTTGCCAGCTTCACGCTGGATTTCGGTGACGGCGAGATGCGCTCCGGTACCGATGCGCCCGGCGTATTCCGTCATGTCTACACCGTGGTCGGCCAGTACACGGCGACGCTGACCGTGACCGACAGTGAGGGTACAAGCTCGACGGCAACCGCGACGGTAACGGTGATCGACGACGCCGAAGAACTCACGGCGCAGCTGACGGTCAGCCCGACGACGGTGGTCATCGGTCAGGCGGTGAACTTCAATGCCTGTGCCTCACTCCCGCGCAAGGACATCACCAGCTACACCTTCCGCCCGGCACCGGGCGTCAGCGAAACGCAGACGGTGGTCAACAACAACCACGAGGCAGCCTGCCGCTACAGCTATGCCTACCCGGCAGCGGGCTCGTATGCGCCAGAGCTGGTACTCAACTCGGACGGCCCCACCGCCAGGGCAGCGGTGAAGGTCAGCAAGCCGGCGACGGCAACATCCGCCACGCGCAACGGCTCCGGTTCCATGGGCGTGCTCCTGTTGCTGCCGTTCGCGGGTCTGGCGCTGATGCGCCGCCGTAGATTCAGCTAGGCGCGATAGCGGTATACGACCGGACCTGAAGCCCGTCTTCAGGTCCGGTTTTTTTGCGCCCCGCGCCGGCGAGTTCAGTGCCGCAATCTGATCTGCATCTGCTTTCGGAGGATGCGACACTGGCGGCCTCGCTCATGCACAGGCACTCCGCCATGAATCTGAACCGACTGATCGCAACGTTAGCGGTGCCGCTGATGTTGGTGGCCTGCACCGGCCTGCCGGAGAAAGTGCAGCCGGTCACCGGCTTTGATGCCCAGCGCTACCTTGGCACCTGGTATGAGATTGCGCGGCTGGATCATTCCTTTGAGCGTGGTCTGGAGCAGGTAAGCGCCACCTACAGCCTGCGCGACGATGGCGGCATCACCGTACTCAACCGCGGCTACAAGGCCGCCAAGGGCGAATGGAAGCAGGCCGAAGGCAAGGCCTATCTGGTCGGTGACCCCGGCGTGGGCCATCTCAAGGTTTCGTTCTTCGGACCGTTTTACTCGTCCTACGTAATCTTCAATCTCGACGAGGGCTATCAGACCGCGTACGTCGCCGGCTTCAACCACGATTACCTGTGGCTGCTGTCGCGCACGCCGCAGCTCAGTCCCCAGGAAAAGGAGCGCTTCATCAGCAGCGCCCGCGACCGTGGTTTCGATGTCAGCCAGATCATCTGGGTGGATCAGCCGGCTGCGCCGTAACCAATCCCCTCACCCAGCGCCTGCATGCAACCGTCACCCAGCCCTCTCAGCAATCGCACACGGCAGGCATATGAGGACGTGGCACGTTGGGTGATTCAGCGCCATCGCAAGCACGGCCTGCGCGTGCTCGGCATCAACGGCGCTCAGGGTTCTGGCAAGAGCACCCTCGCCGCCTTCCTGGCAGAACACCTCACGGCACATCACCCGCTCAGCGTGGTGGCGCTTTCGCTTGATGATTTCTACCTGAGCCGCACCACACGCGCCACGCTCGCAGACACTGTGCATCCTCTTCTTGCTACACGCGGCGTGCCGGGAACACACGACGTAGGACGCGGCCTCGAATGTCTGGAGCAATTGCGGGCGGGAATACCCTGCCGCCTGCCCGCGTTCTCGAAAGCGTCAGACGACGTTTTGGATGCCCGTCATGAGCGGCAGGTCACGCAACGACCCGACCTCGTACTATTCGAGGGCTGGTGCACAGGAACGCCGCCGCAGAGCGACGCCGAATTGACTAATCCGGTCAATGAACTTGAACGCACCGAGGACCCAGACGGAATCTGGCGCAGCTACGTGAACCAGCAACTGGCGGGACCCTACGCGCGGTGGTTTGAACTGCTGGATGGGGTGCTGTTCCTGCAGGTTCCCGGCTGGCAACAAGTCCGCCAGTGGCGCGCCCAGCAAGAGCGCGAAACCGCTGCGCAGAACAACGGGTGCAGCGTACTGAGCGACCCCATCGCTCTGGACCGATTCCTCCAGCACTACCAGCGCCTTACGGCGCACGCATTGGCCGTCATGCCTGCCCGCGCTGATCGGGTTCTGCGCCTGGACCCGCAGCATGAATTACACCGCTCCTGACACCGAGCCGGGCCGGCGGCGACACCGCCTGTACTTCCCCTAATATGTCGCGTCCGTGCATCGGGGTCTGGATCCAAATGGCCGCTGCGTTGCCTTCCGTTGAAACTGCGTGAAGTACATCGGCCACCTGACCTTCTTGGCCCTTAACGCCATTGCCGCGCTGGTCGGTGCCAGCTTTGGACTTAGCGCGACAACCACTAGCGATGGCGTTGCATTCGCGGGCGCCGGTCTCCTGTTGCTGGTGATTCCGGGTGCGGTCCTCGGGCTGATTGGCGGCTACATTGCCTACTTCCGCCAAGATGAGTCCGCGGGGTTTGCCAGCCGAACGGGCGTCTCGCTACTGGTGTCTGCGTTCACGGCCCTGGTACTCACCGGTGCAACGGTTGAGAGCTTTCACTGGATAGGAAGCTCACCAAAGCCAGAGTTTGTCTACATCGACATGCCGCCCAAGACCCAGATCACTCTTGCGTCGGAAGCGGTGATCGGTCAGGAGGTGCCCTTCAAGGCCCTGGTTACGATAGAGAGCAAACGTATCCCCTACGACGAGCTTCCGCAGGGCAGCGCCTACTCCACCAGCCTCAATCCGCAAAACTCGTTCTTCCCCAGTGATCTGAAGCTACTCGCTGCGCCCACCGGGCAGACCGACTTGCGCTACAACGAGGTCACGGGTGAAGGCACCGTGACCTTCTCCACACCCGGCAGATACCGGGTGTGGGCAGGCCGAGCCAGCTCAGAGAAGGTGCAAGGAAACGTTGTCACCATCACAGTGCGCAGCAGCGAAAACGTGTACGTGCCGGCAGCCGACTACGAGAGTCGGCTGGAGATCACGTTTCCAGCGGATGCCGTTGTCGACGAGGCCTTCACTTTCCGGGTAAAGCGCAGCGCGGGCCCCTGGAAGGCGGTGCTGCCCACCGAGACCAACGGCGCACGGTACTTTCCAGAACTGCCGACCGCACAGGACCCGCGGGTGCTGGGGCCGCTGTCCTGGCCCAAAGCATTTCGCGTCATCCGCTTGAACCCAGCCACCGGCGTTGGCGAAGGTGTCTTTTCCGCTTCTGGGAAACTGCAGATTCAGGCCACCCTTGAGGACCGCGTACTCAAGCGCACGGTTTCGAGCAACGTCGCAAGCGTCCATGTCCTCAGCTGGCAGCAGGACGTTGATCGGCATCAGGGCACGAACCTGCCCACGTGCCCAACCGCCACACCGGAGCTGTTGAAATGGGCCAACGCCGAACTGGCCAAGGTTGCGGAATGTGGCAGCTGCCGCATCCTGTCCATGCGCGGGCTACAAGAAGTGCCCGGGGAGGCGTGCAT
>JBFJKG010000096.1:0-7091 GCA_041635075.1 Solimonas sp. | reverse complement strand
CAGCCTCGATCAGCGCGTCCACCACCGCGGATTTGTCACCCGTGCGGTAAAGCGTCTGCTTGATCGCCAGCACCTTGGGGTCGCGGGCGGCCTGGCGCAGGAAATCCACCACCGGCGTAAAGGAGTCATAGGGGTGGTGCAACAGTTGGTCGCGCTCGCGAATCGCGGCGAACAGGTCGCCGGTCAAGGCCTTGGGGATGCGCGGCGTGAACGGCGCGTACTTCAGCTCCGGGCGATCGACCATATCCGGGAACGTCATCAGCCGATGCAGGTTGACCGGGCCATTCACCTGATAGACGTCTATCGGCGCAAGCTGCCCGACATCCATCAGGTACTGCCACATCTGGTCGGGGCAGTTGTGCGCCACTTCCAAGCGCACGATATCGCCCCACTGTCGCTGGGAAAGTTCGCCTTCCAGCGCCTCCATCAGGTCCTTGACCTCCTCTTCGTCCACTAGCAGGTCAGAGTTGCGCGTCAATCGGAACTGGTAGCAGCCGCTGGCCTCCATGCCGGGAAACAGCTCGTCGACATAGGCATGGATCACCGATGACAGGAACACGAAGTCATGCGGGCCACTACCCGGGACGTCGGCCGGCACCTGGATCAGCCGAGGCAGCGCACGCGGCGCCTGCACAATCGCAAAGCCGGTATTACGGCCGAAAGCATCCTTGCCCGAGAGCTGAACGATGAAGTTCAGCGACTTGTTCAAGATGCGCGGGAACGGGTGCGCAGGGTCCAACCCGATGGGGGACAGGACCGGCGCCAGCTCGTTCTGAAAATAGCTCTTGAGCCAGGCGTCCTGCTCGGGCGTCCAGTCCGAGCGCCGCAGAAACCGGATGCGCTCGGCTTCAAGGGCGGGGATGATGATTTCGTTGAAGACCCGGTACTGCTCGTCGACCAACTCGTGTGCGCGCTTGCCAATCGCGGTCAGCGTCTCCGCCGGGGTCATGCCATCGGCTGCGCGTTGTGCCGGATTGATCTCTGCCATCTGCTGCAGACCAGCAACGCGAATCTCGAAGAATTCATCCAGATTCGCGCTGGAGATGCACAGAAACTTGAGCCGCTCGAGCAAGGGCACCGCTTCATCCTGCGCCTGCGCCAGCACCCGATGATTGAACTCCAGCAGCGACAGCTCACGACTCAGAAACAGGTCTGCTGCTTGCAGTTCAACCTCAGGCGGCTTGTTGCTCATCACGGCTCTTCATCGTCCTTGCGGACTGGGCAGTTTATGCCAAAGCCATGACAGCGTTGTGAAAAAGGTCGGCCGCGGGCTCAGGCCGCCCGACGTGCGTCCTGTGGACGACCATCGTCGTGACTGCGGCGCAGTTCTCGGGTGCGCGGCGGCGCACCGGTAATCAAGCGATCGCCTTCCTTGCGCGTGAAGTACTTCCAACTCCACTGCAGGAACACGCGCACGCGTTGTTCGGCATCAATCAACGACATCACGTGCACAAACGCCCACACCAACCAGGCGAAGATGCCGCTGACCTGCATGACCCGCAGATCGCCCACCGCTTTGTTCATGCCGATGACCGCCATCGACCCCATATCGCGGTACTTGAACGGCCGCGGCGCTGCCTTGTTGGCCAGTCTCGCCCGCAACAGCCGGGCGACATAGCGGCCCTGTTGAATGGCTGCGGGTGCCAGCCCCGGCACATCGCGGCCCGACGCATCCTTGAGCCGCGCAAGATCGCCGATGACAAAGATTTCCGGGCGCCCGGGCAAGGCGCAGTCCGACCCCACCGTCACCCGCCCCCCGCGATCGAGCAGGGCACCGGTGCGCTCGGCGAGCAGCTCGCCGAAGTAGGATGCGCGCACGCCCGCAGCCCACAGCACGGTCCGCGTCTCCACGGTCTCAACGTGTTCGCCGGCGCGCATGCGCACGAAATCCGGTCCCAGTTCCTCAACCAGTGTGCCGGTGCGCACGGTGACGCCCAGCTCTTCCAGATGCCGGCGTGCGGCCTTGCGCAATCGCTCGGCATAGACCGGCAGCACCTCCGGCGCGCCCTCCACGAGCAGAATCTTCGCCTGTCGCGGATCAATCCGGCGAAAGTCCTGGACCATGGTCTTCTGCGCCAGCTCACCGATGGCGCCAGCCAACTCCACGCCAGTCGGCCCGGCGCCGACGATGACAAACGTCATCAGGCGCTCGCGCTCAGCGAGATCGTCAGTGACTTCGGCCAACTCGAAAGCCTGGAACAGCTTGCGTCGAATCTCGACCGCATGCTCGACCGTCTTAAGGCCGGGCGCGAACTCGCGCCAGCTATCGCGGCCAAAGTAGTGATGCTTGACCCCGGTGGCCACGATCAGCGTGTCGTAGCGCAGCTCGCCATGCTCATGCCGCAACAGGCGCTGCTCCGGATCCAGATCAAATGCAGTCGAGGCAAAACAGGTGACGTTGCGGTACTTGCGCAGCACCACCCTATGGGGGATTGCGATATCGCCCGGTGGAATCGCCCCGGTCGCGACCTGATACAGCAGGGGCTGGAACAGCTGGAAATTGCGCTTATCCAGCAAAGTCACGCGGCAGCCGGCCTTACCCAGCGCGCGCGCTGCGTGCAGACCGCCGAAACCTCCTCCTACGATGACGACATGATGCTGGTCCACGCGCGCTGTCCGCTCCCTTCATTGTGCATTGCACAATGAGCTTACGGACGCGCTCCCGGGCTCGCAATGACAGCGGTCTAACAGGTCGGACCGAGGGCTTGCTCGGATTACAGGCCTCCGAGGTAGCCCGGGTAGTGCCGGCGCAACCAACGATCCTGCATGACGTATCGCGAAACACGCGCGATCTCGCCGATGTAACTGGCGTTGACCGCGCCTCCAATCACCGCGCCGATCACGGGGGCCGCTCCGGCGGCCTTGCGGGTGCCCAACTGCGTGCCGATGCGGCTGGCCAGGGTCTGCAGACTGAATTGCGTCGCCTCCTTCGCCAGCTCACGCTCGGCCACCCGCTCGACGCCATCACGCCAGGCCGAGTCCAGCAGTTCGTTGCCGTCACGCAGCGCCACCCAGGCGGCCCGCTTCTCTTCCAGGCTGTTGGCCGAAGCCAGTGCAAACACGCCGATAGGCAGCGCTCGACCAGGGTCCTGCTGCCAGTCCTCGCCGTAGCAGTACGCGGTGCGATGGATGGTGCGTAATGCCAGTGCCAGCAAGGTTGGCACGTCCGCAGCCAGCCCGGCGGCACCGGCGACCCCGAACACGGCTCCGCCCGCGCCGCCCAGCCACAGGCCACGGCGACCGACGCGCCGGGCCAGGGCATCGCATTCGTGCAGCGGCATCTCGGCAATCTCCGCCAGCGAGGTCACGCCGGCTGCACGCAACACGTCGCGACGTCCCGCCACCCGACCCGCTGCACGCTCCAACCCCTTGAGGGCGGCGCGCAGCAGATCCACCGGCACCAGCCGCTGCGCCATCAGCGCCGCTGATTTTCCGGGTCGCGCCATCAGGCGGGTGCCCCAGCCAGGAGGCGCCACACACCAGCCCTGAATCTCATCGGCGCGTGCGCGTTCGTATTCGTTCAGTTTCGTGCTTGCGGTCATGCAAACCACTTTACGCGATTGACAGCGCGCATCGTCGCCGACAAAGCTGAACGCATGTGTCTGATCGCCGTCGCACTGAACGCCCACCCCCGCTACCGCTTGGTTGTCGCCGCCAATCGCGACGAATTCCATGCACGGCCGTCACAGGCTGCGGCCTGGTGGGAGGATGCGCCGGATATCTACGGCGGCCGCGATCTGCAGCAAGGCGGCACCTGGCTTGCATGCAGTCGTGACGGCCGCTGGGGCGCCGTTACCAACGTGCGGCGCATGGTGCCACCGGACCCGCAAGCGCCGTCCCGCGGAAATCTGGTTTCCGGCTACCTGCGCACGGCCAGCAGCGCCGCCGATCATGTCGCACACCTGCAGCCCTCGGCAGCCGATTTCGCGGGGTTCAACCTGCTGCTGGGCGATGCCGCTGGCTGCAGCTACTTGAGCAACCATCCGCATACCCAGCACACGATCCTGCAACCCGGCGTCCATGCCGTCAGCAACGCCAGCCTCGACACACCCTGGCCCAAGTTGCTGCACTTGCGCGAAGCGCTCAGCAGCTGGTGCGCTGCCGGCAATACCCGAGTCGACGCCTTGTACGCGGCACTGGCGGACGAAACCGCGGTGCCCGACGCCCACTTGCCGGACACGGGGGTGGGCCTGCCGCTGGAGCGCTTTCTGGCTACGCCCTTCATTCGCGGGCCCAGCTACGGCACCCGCGCCAGCACGCTGCTGCTGATCGGCGACAACGGCATACACTTTCACGAACGCCGCTTCGGCCCCGGCGGGGTGACGCTCGGTGACAGCGCGCAACAGCTGGCCTGAGCCGACCAGAGGCAATGCCCGGGCCCCCTACCCCCTGGCCGCCCTGAGCGCAGAGTGCCGCCTGATCCTGGAAGAGGCGCTAAGCCTCAGGCACCCATGCGTTGCTGGCAGCGATCGCCTGTATGTCGCCTTGCTGGACAGCCCGCTAGGCACGCTGATCGCGGCCGCAGGCCAGCGCCTGATGCTGCTGGAATTTGCGGAGCCCGCGCGGCTGCGCCGACAACTGGCAGCGCTGCGCCGACACTACACCGTGCAGCTGGAGTTCAGCATGCATCCGCTGCTCGAAACGCTAACCGTGGAACTGCGTGAGTACTTTGCCGGCTCGCGCCACGCGTTTTCGATACCGCTGTCCACGCCCGGCACCGCATTTCAACGCGCGGTCTGGGGTGCACTCTGCAACGTGCCCTATGGCGAAACCCGCAGCTACGCCGACTTGGCGCGTGCGCTGGGCCATGCCCATGCGTTCCGCGCAGTCGGCGCCGCCAACGGCCAGAATCGCATTGCCATCGTGATCCCCTGTCACCGCATCATCACCACCAGCGGCACGCTGGGAGGTTATGGCGGCGGCCTGTGGCGCAAGCGGTGGCTGCTGGACATGGAGCGCGGGCGCTTGCCCTAGCCACTCACTGAGACTCCGCGCTCAAGCCAGTCTTAGCCCGCCGTCGACGGGCAGGATCGCACCGGTCAGGTAGGCCGCATCGTCACTGAGCAGAAAGCGGGTGGTGCGCGCGATCTCTTCGGCGCCCCCCAGTCTCCCCAGCGGGATGCGCCCCAGTTCGAACTGCTGCTGGGACTCGCTCATGCTGCTGTCCACCGGCCACAGCATGTGGCCCGGGGCAATGCCGTTTACCCGCACCCGCGGAGCCAGTTCCAGTGCCAGCGCCTCCGTCAGCGCCCACAGGCCCGCCTTGGCAGCGCAGTACGCCGAGTAACCGCGCAACGGTCGCCGCGCGTGGATGTCGATGATGTTGATCACCGCGCCCCCCTGGCTCATGCGCCCTACGCAGGCTTGGGTCAGCAGCAGGGGTGCACGCAGGTTGCTGCCAACCAGATCGTCGATCTGCTCGGGCTGGATATCGCCAAAGCGCGTCGCGTAGTAGGTGGATGCGTTATTGACCAGCGCATCCAGCCGCTGCCAACGGCTGAAGGCCTCTCGCGACAGGGCTTCGATCTCGATGGGGTCGCGCAAGTCCGCCCGATCCATATGCGCTGACTCCGGCCGGATCTCGTTCAATGCATCAGCCAGCGCGCACACCTCGTCATAGGAGCGATTGGCGTGCAACACCACGTTCCAGCCCGATGCATGCAGCTCGCGCGCAATCGCGGCGCCGATGCGGCGCGCAGCCCCCGTAATCAAGACCACTTTGGGCATCGCCATGTTCGCTCCTTTATCCTGTGCGGCCATCAAATCCTGAAAGTGATGTGAACGTGGACCCCATACTTGCCGCCATTGTGCTGGGCATCGTCGAAGGCCTGACCGAGTTTCTGCCGATTTCAAGCACCGGGCACCTGCTGATCGTGCAGCACTGGCTTGGGGCGCGCTCGGACCTGTTCAATATCGCCATACAGTGCGGTGCAATTATGGCTGTGACTTTGGTCTACCGGGTGCGCATCGTCGAGCTGTTGACCGGCTGGCATCGCGACGCGGCCGTTCGCGACCATCTGTTCAAGATCAGCGCCGCGTTTCTGGTCACTGCCGTGCTGGGCCTGACAGCGAAGCTGGCAGGTGCCGAGTTGCCGGAGACCGTTGCGCCAGTGGCCGTTGCTCTGATCCTTGGCGGCTTCGTCATCTTCGCGGTCGAACGCTGGCTACGCGGGCAACCTGTTGCCACCGAAATCACCTGGAAGGTCGCGCTGGTCGTGGGCGCGGCACAAGTTATCGCCGGTGTGTTCCCCGGCACCTCGCGCTCGGCGGCGGCCATCTTCGCTGCACTGCTGGCGGGCCTCACTCATCGCGCGCGTGCTGCGGAGTTCGCCTTTCTGGTCGGCATCCCGACGATGTTTGCGGCCACCGGCTTCGAATTGCTGAAGGCCGTGCGCGATGGCAGCGCTGCCGGCGAGTCCTGGCCGGAGCTGCTGACTGCGCTCGCGGTGTCATCGGTCGTCGGCTTTGCTGCCGTGAAGTGGCTGCTGCACTACATCTCCGGACACAGCTACACCCCCTTTGCCTGGTACCGTCTGGCGCTAGGCGCCGCCCTGCTCGTTCTGTTGTGACTTGAACCGGGTGAGCCGCTCAACGCGGCGGCGCTTGAGCTCGCGGCCGATGGCGGGGCCGCTGTGCCCGTCAGCCAGCACCTCGGCATTGCCGATCTCCAGCGCAGCCGCTGCCGCTGCTCGCAGGTAGTCGGACTGCGGGTACTCGCAATCCTCGAACCCCAGGCGACCGCGCGCGTCGCTTTCACAGGCGGCCAGCAGCGTCTCAAAGCGCTCGGCGTCGCGCAGGGCCAGCATGCGCTCCAGCAACTCCAGCAGGGTCTGCGGGCGCAGTTCGCGTACGCGGTGCACCAGCAGGTGTTCGCGCGTATGGATCACCGCCAGGTCGCGCAGCGCGGAAGGCACGCGCAAGCGCGCACTGAACGCTTCCACCAACGGCACGCCGCGTACGTCATGCATCCGGTGTGACGGCAGCTCACCGCTCGGAGTCCGGGCCTTGCCCAGGTCGTGTACCAGCGCACAGTAGCGCACGCTCAGATCGTTGCCAGCACGCGCGGCGGCGTCCACGCACATCAAGGTGTG
>JBFJKG010000095.1:0-7120 GCA_041635075.1 Solimonas sp. | reverse complement strand
CATTGCAATGGTGACGCCGGACGAGAACACCGGGTCCAGGAACTCCGCAGCATTGCCCAGCAGCGCGTAGCCGGGGCCGCTCATGCGGCTGACGTTGGCGGAGTAGCCGCGCAGCTCACCTGCGGGGAAGAGCGGCTCGGCGTCGCGTAGCAGCGCGGCCAGCTGCGGGACCTCGCGTTGCAGCGCCCATAGCCGCTCGTCCGCAGAGCCCGGACGTTGGGCCATGTACTCGGCGGAGGTCACCACGCCCAGAGACGCCTTGCCGCCGGAAAACGGAATCAGCCAGTACCAGATGTCGCGTCGCTGCGGATGGGTGGTGATCAGTATCTTCTGGCGGTCGAAGGCACCGGAGGGGATGTGGTCGTATACCTGCGTGTAGAGCGCGGTGCGTGCCGCCTGGTTGCTGGGTGATTCGAGGTTGAGCAGCCGTGGCAGAACGCGGGCAAAGCCACTGGCATCAAGCACGAACTTCGGCCGGAAGGTTTCAGTGGAGCCGTCGGCATTGCGTGCCGTGACTTGCGGTGTAGCGCCGGAAAAGTCGGCCGCCGTGATCTCCACCTGATAGCGAACCTCGGCGCCGAGCTTCTCCGCTTCGCGGATCAGCAGGTGATCGAAATCCGCCCGCATGACCTGGTAGGTATAGCCCAGGCCCGCCGAGGTCTTGTCGGCAAAGTTGTATTCAGCGTGCTCGTCGCGACATGCGAAGGCTGCGCCGTTCTTGTACTGGAATCCTGCTGTCTGGACCGCAGTCAGCAGACCGGCTTCGTCGAGCAAGGTCATGCTCTGAGCCAGCAGCGATTCCCCGATGGAGAAACGCGGGAACTGCTGCTTCTCCAGGACCAGCACGCTGTGCCCGCGACGACGCAAGTGGGTTGCCGCCAGCGAGCCCGAGGGGCCGGCGCCAATTATCAGGACCTCGGTCATTGCTATTCTTCCTGCGCCCGACTCTACGGGTCTGTTATTTTTGTTGGGATTCTAGTGTGTCAAATAACGACAACGAAAAGCGCATGACAAAGTCGGTACCTGCCATCGCCATGCTGGTCTGCCTGCTACTGACCGGCTGCAGCGGGCTTGCGCCTCGGTCTGATTTGCAGGGTGTACCGCCGCTATCGACACCGGAGGCCCTGGGACGTTCGCTACAGACGCTGCAGATTGTGCACGTGGCCTTCAAGGAACGCGAGGCGGCCTTGCAATGTGTGCTGACGGTGGATGGTGAGCGTATCGGCGTGCTCGGTCTCGACGCCTTGGGGCAGCGCCTGTTCAGCCTCAGCTACGATGGCGCCCACCCGATGCAGGTTCAGCGCAACCCGATGTTGCCGGCACAGGTTTCACCGGAGCGCCTGCTGGCAGATCTGCAATTGGCGTATTGGCCGCTGGCAGCGCTGCAGAGCGCCTATGCAGGCAGCGGCTGGCATGTCAGCGAGCCGTTGGCGGGAACGCGGCGCCTGCGGCACGACGAGCAATTGGTCGCCGAGGTTCATTACTCGGTAGCCGACCCTTGGACCGGACCGCTATGGCTCAGCAACTTCCGGCACGGCTATTCACTGGCGGTCGAATCAAGACCCTACGAGTAGTCGCATGCTGATACCCGGACAGCATTACAGCGTGGAGCAAGTGTTGCCGCATCGCGGACAGCTGTTGTTGCTCGATAGCATCGATGACTATGGCCCCGATTGGGTAACGGCCGGGGTGCGTATACGCAACGACAGCCTGCTGAACGAGGCACGCGGGGTGCCCGCCTGGGTGGGGATTGAATACATGGCTCAGACGGCCGCGGCCTATGGCGGCATCGAGCAGTGCCAGCGAGGCCAGCAGCCCAGCATCGGCTTCCTGCTGGGCACACGGCGGTACAGCGCGACCGTGCCGTGGTTTGAGCCCGGCTGGCAACTGCGGGTGCGGGCGCAGATTCTGTTGCGCGACTCCAGCGACCTGGCGGTGTTCGCCTGCGAGATTCACGATAATGCCGGGTGCCTGGCGCAGGCAGAGATCAAGGCCTATCGGCCTCAGGATCCGGAAGCTGTACTGGGGGTGGGGGAGCGATGAAGCAATGGGTACTGGTCACCGGTTCGAGCCGCGGCATTGGGCGCGCCATTGCCTTGCGTCTGGCGCGCGAGGGTTACGGCCTGATCCTGCACGGCCGTAGCGATACCGAGGCCTTGACCGAGGTTCGGAACGAAATCGCGGCGGCTGGTGGCGAGGCGCGCCGTCTGACATTTGATGTCGCTGATCGCGCCGCTGCCGCAGCGGCCCTGCTCGGCGAAGTCGAGGCGCACGGCGCGCCTTATGGCGTGGTCTGCAACGCGGGCATTGCACGCGACGGGGCTTTTCCGGCGCTGGGGGGTGAAGACTGGGATCAGGTCCTGCACACGAATCTCGACAGCTTCTACAACGTGCTGCAGCCGCTGATCATGCCGATGATCCGCCGACGGGCACCGGGGCGGATCGTGACGTTGTCGTCGGTATCCGGACTGATCGGCAACCGTGGCCAGGTCAATTACAGTGCGGCCAAGGCTGGCATTATCGGCGCCAGCAAGGCCTTGGCCGTGGAGCTGGCGAGCCGCAGAATCACGGTAAATTGCGTGGCGCCGGGGCTGATCAGGACCGACATGATCGCCGACGCGCCGATCGACGAAGCATTGAAAATGATACCCGCGCAGCGGGTTGGGGAGCCCGAGGAAGTGGCGAGTCTGGTGAGTTATCTGCTGTCCGAGGATGCGGCCTATATCACCCGTCAGGTGATCGCAGTCAATGGCGGGCTTTGCTGATGCCGCGCGTGGTCGTCACCGGCATGGCTGGCATTACCTCGCTGGGGGATAGCTGGCCACAGATTGAAGCAGGGCTGCGCGAAGGCCGCAGCGGCATCGAATACATGAGTGCGTGGGACCGGCATCCGGACCTGAACACGCGTCTGGCCGGGCCGGTGCGCGAATTCGTGATGCCAGCGCACTACACCCGCAAGTCGCTGCGCACGATGGGTCGGGTGTCGCAGCTGGCGGCCGTGGCGACCGAGCGCGCGCTGGCCGATGCCGGGTTGCTCGGCGATCCGCAGATTCGAGATGGCCGCATGGGCGTCGCCTATGGTTCCAGCACCGGCAGCACTGATGCGGTCAGCGAGTTCGGTCAGATGTTGACCAGCGGCGAGATGGGCGGCATCAACGCGACCACGTACATCCGCATGATGCCGCACACCACGGCCGTGAATATCGGCGTGCATTTCGGCTTGAAGGGCCGGGTCATTACTACCTCCAGCGCCTGCACCTCTGGCAGTCAGGGCATCGGCTACGCCTATGAGGCCATCCGGTTCGGGCGCCAGCAGTTGATGGTCGCCGGCGGCGCCGAAGAACTGTGCCCGACGGAAGCGGCCGTGTTCGATACCTTGTATGCCACCAGTACGCGCAACGACGCGCCGAAGTCCTCGCCGGCGCCGTTCGACAAGGACCGCGACGGCTTGGTGATCGGAGAGGGTGCCGGCACCCTGATTCTGGAAGACCTGGAGCACGCCCAGGCGCGCGGCGCACGTATACATGCCGAGATCGTTGGTTTTGGCAGCAACGCCGATGGCGACCACGTGACCCATCCGAATACCCATACGATGCAGCGGGCAATGGAACTGGCGCTGGCCGATGCCGGTCTGAGCCCGGCGGACATCACCTATGTGTCGGCGCATGGCACCGCGACCGAGCAGGGCGATATCGCCGAAAGCCATGCCACCCAGCGCCTGTTTGGGTCGCATCAGCCCATCAGTTCCATGAAGGGCTATCTGGGTCATACGCTGGGCGCGTGCGGGGCGATCGAAAGCTGGTGGTTGATCGAGATGATGAATCGCGGTTGGTTTGCGCCGACGCTGAATCTGCGCGAACGCGATCCGCGCTGTGCGGATCTGGATTATCTGATGGGCGAGGGACGCTCGCTGCGGGCCGAGTATGTGATGAACAATAACTTTGCCTTTGGCGGCATCAACACCTCATTGATTTTCCGGAAGTACGGCTGAGCGGGCCGCGGAGAGTCGTTGTTGCTGTTGGGTATCGGTGGCGCCCGGCGTCTGCCAGGGGGCGGCCAGGTTGCGGGCTAATCATTACATTGAGAGATAGACAGATGACCAAATCGCAAGGTATTGCTGCACTGATGATGTTGGGCGCGACGCTGAGCTTCAGCGTGCAGGCCAGGGACGACCGCCTGCATCTGCCGGTAGCCGACGCTGTTGCCAGCGCGGGCGCGCGGCTGGACCCCAACATCAAGCTGTACTGGGGGAAGCAGGACTATCCGAAAGGCAAGGAGTACGGCGCGTACACCTCCAACAAGAAGACCAACTTCTTCAACAAGTCAGACAAGGAGGCCTGCGAGTGGG
Source organism: Solimonas sp. (assembly GCA_041635075.1). GTDB lineage: Bacteria > Pseudomonadota > Gammaproteobacteria > Nevskiales > Nevskiaceae > Solimonas. The sequence goes on along the minus strand of JBFJKG010000095.1, from coordinate 2,772 downwards.
CTTGGCTGTCAGCGGTGCTGGCTTTGCAGGATCGGGCCAAGCGTGAAGGCGGCAATGCGGTTGTGGGAATCCACAGCGTCTATCGCAATCAGGAATTTGTCAGCGAGACCGAGTACGAGTGTGGCGCCGGTACCGTGACCGGCGGCGTTGCGCTGCGCGGCACCGTCGTCAAGCTGCCGTAGCGGGTCCGCCGCGGCACCGGTTAGGGCGCTCAGTGCCCGAGCCGGTGCCGCAGCCTCAACGCGGCACGGTCGCGTTAACGTCAAGGCCGAAGAAGCGGCGCGCATTGGCGCTGGTTGCCGCCGCCGTGGTCTCTACCGTCTCGGCGCGAGCGTTGGCCAGTGCGAGTACAACCCAGGGCAGCAGCGCCGGTTCGTTACGGCGACTTGATGACTTCGGGGCGGTTCTGGGGAGCAGGTAGGGCGCGTCGGTTTCCGCCAGCAGTCGATCGGCAGGAATATCGGCAACCGCCTCCAGCAGGTGCCGGCCTCGACGCTCGTCGCAGATCCAGCCGGTAATGCCAATGTGGCAGTCGATCGACAGATAGTCGCTCAGCGCCGAGCGGGTATCGGTAAAGCAATGCACGACGACAGCGCCCAGCTGTGGACGGTGCTCTCGGAGCATTGCAAAGAAATCCGCATGCGCATCGCGTTGATGCAGAAACAGCGGCATGCCCAGTTCGGCCGCCAACTGCAGTTGCGCTGAGAAGGCGCGACGCTGATCGGCGCGCGGTGAGAGGTCGCGGAAGTAGTCCAGACCGCACTCGCCCAGCGACACGCATTCGGCCTGCTGCGCCAATTCACGAAACCGGCCCAGGTGCTCGTTTGACCATTCGCTGGCGTGATGCGGATGCAGACCCGCAGTCGCGTAGAGCACGCCGGGATGCTGTCGCGCCAGTTCGACTGCGCGCTCGGCGCTTTCCAGCGAACTGCCGGTGACCACGATCTGCTCCAAGCCGGCTGCCAGCGCGCGTGCCAAGACGGCATCACGGTCAGCGTCAAAGCTGTCGTGCGCAAGATTGGCGCCGATATCGATCATGGGCGGAGCATGCAGAGCCGAGTGAAGGGCGTGCCGCGCTCAGGGCGTTTCGCTGCGCGCGCTTCCCGGGAAGCACTCGTGCCGCCACAGGACCACCTGTTCAACCTTGGCGACTTCGCCCGGCGGCGGGGTGCGTTCCAGCATGTAGATGATCTTGAAGGTCATCAATCGCCTCAGCCTGGCCTCCGGGTCGTCCAGCTTGTCGGCATTCCAGCTGCGGCACAGATATTTGCCGTAGTACATGCGGTGCCGACTGTACTGCGCTTCCCACAAGCGACCGCGATAGGTCAACCAGCGGATGTTGCCCTGATCCTGCGAGTAAAGCGTGGGTTTGTCGTAGCTGGGAGGGCCCCGGTCCGGGTGCAGCAGATCCACCTCGCTACCGTCCGCCAGGGTTGCCGGAATCACCATCCAGCCGTCTTCCTTCAGCGGAAACGGTGCGAACATGTTCCAGAACTGGTCAATGCGCAGTATCCGGAACGTCGGCGTCATCAGCGCATAGGTCTTCTGCGGCAGCCAGTGCACGGTGTGCAGGTTCCAGACGAAGACCGACAGCACCAGCAGCGCCGCAAGGCCCTGCCAGTAGCGCCCCAGTTCCCATTGCACACTGCGCGTCGGCAGCAGTGCGGCCGTTAGCTTCGAGAACGACGCGCGGTGGCGAGCAACAAAGTCATACGCGCGATTGCCCGGAGCGACCATGCCCGGGCGGCCAGCCAGCGGCGATAGCCAGCCCCACAGCGGCGAGTGCTTCAGCAATACGGCAAACGCAGGCCACTTCAGATGAGCGGACTCGTCGGGGTCGATCACCACCCACGAGTTGTTGGCCTCCAGCAACGCACGGGCGCGAGCAGTGTCCTGCGCCGGCGCCAGCTGGGTGCGGGGCAGAATCAGGAACTGCTGGAACAGGCGGCACATCTTCAGGCAGAAGCCGCAGTCCTTGTCGTAGTAGATGCGCAGCGTTCCCGGATGCCGGCGCTGGTTGCGACGATCCAGGGCGTCCCAGATCCAGCCACCAAAGAACACGGTCAACGACGACAGGCTGACATAGGGAAAGTGTCCCAGCTCCAGGCAAAGCAGAAAGCCGACATGCATCAGCATGAAACCGAGCATCAGCAGCAGACGCACCGGGCGCAGCAGAAGCGGCGTAAAGATCAGGATGGGCCCGAGCAACTCCAGCCACCAGACGTAGGCGCTGAGCAGCTTGGTCAGAGGCAAGGACTCGTTCAGCAGTTTGCCCAGCGGGAGCACGTGCCGATCCAGGGACAGTGCGTAGTAGACCGCGGTCAGGTCGGTGGTCCACTCCGGTGCGTTCTTCAGAATCGCGCTGAAGAAGTAGACCGACATCACCTGAATCAGCAGGCCCAGCGAGGCGGGTGATACGTGCAGCGGATGGCTTGGCGGCGGATTGCTGGCGACGGCGGCATCGACCGAGAAACGCGCGCCCACCGGGAGAAACATGGACCAGAACAGCAGGCAGCACATCAGGATGTCGCCGCCGATCAGCACCATCGGGTTGCGGTTGATCAGCGACGCCCAAAGCACAAATGAAAGCACATTGACCAAGCGCGTACGCCAGCCCAACGCGTACATCAATGCGCACAGGGCTTGAACGATCAGCAGTGCGCCGATGATCCAGCCTTCGCCACTTACCAGATGCAGCGACCAGCGCGCGCTGCTCTCGGCTTCGATCAGCCAGGTGCGCGGCATGATGCCGAGATCGGTCCACAGTGCCTG
>JBFJKG010000094.1:0-7136 GCA_041635075.1 Solimonas sp. | reverse complement strand
TGGCCCGGCGGGACATACAGCTTGCCTTCGATGACCTCGGGCCGGTAGGCAGGGTTGAGCTTGCGGAACAGTTCGTCGTCCGCGCCACACAGCCGGCGCAGCGTCTCATACGGCACATAGTGGCGGGTTTCGACGACCTCGAAATCCAGCAGGCCGCCGCGCTTCGGCTGTACGCGGTTGCGGTACTCGTGCTCCACGTCGAGGGCGGCCAGGAACTCGGCGTAATAGTTCTTGCCGGCAAAGCCCCAGCGTGGATGATCATTGCGCTCGATCAAGTCCATGATGGTCTTGCCGTTGGTAGCTGCGAGCGCGCGCGCGATACCGTTGCGCCCATGGTTATAGGCCGTCAGCGCCAGGGGCCAGTCCTGCAGCAACGCGTAGTCGTCCCGCAAATGGCGAGCGGCGGCATCGGTGGATGTCCAGGGATCGCGACGATCGTCAACGACCTCGTCCAGACGCATATAGATGCGTGCCGACGACGGGATGAACTGCCAGATGCCCGCCGCCTTGGATTTCGAGTATGCCTCCACGTTGAAGCTTGACTCGACAATCGGCAGTCGGGTCAGCTGCAGCGGCAGGCCGTAGCCGGAAAAGGTGTGCTCCATCTGCGGCAGGTAGCGATCTGCGGTCTGCAAGGCGGTGAGCGTCCGCTCCTTCAGGCCGCGCTGAGTGCGCACCGCGCCGATCAGTTTCTTGAAGCGATCGTCTCCACGAATGTCCGACAGCAGGTCGTAGATTCGGCGCTCCTCGGCATTCATCGTCTCCGGTACGTGCTGTTTGGCATGCACACGGCGCAGCAAGTCATTTGCATGATCCTTGGCGTCGTTCTCTTCACGGACACGCAGCTTCTCGAGCTGAAACTTATCCATCCGCAACGCTTCGTCGCGGAAGTCCAATACGGTGATGACCTTCTGCGGATAGTCGCGAAAATGCACGACGCTCTGCAGTTCCGAGTACTTGCCGAATACGTCCCCCCAGAACGCGACCGCCGGGTCCAGCGCCTTGTAGCGCGGAAAGCGCGGATCGATCCGCGAGGGTGCAGGCGCGGGAACTGGCGGCGCGGCGGCGCTTAGCGCGGCCGAGCTGCTGAGTGTCGCGGCCGACCGTAGCTCCAGGTTGGATGGCGGCAAACTGGCGGGCAAATCCCCCGACCTGCCAGCCGTGACTGCAAGGTTTTCGCTAAGTCCGGCAACCGCCGGACTCGGAGCGGGGCCAGGTTGAGCGGACGCTGAAGCGCATCCGAAAAAGAGGGCACAGAGGGTAAGGCGGATAAGACTGAGGGTCGAAGGCATTGCGCGTGGGGGTGAACAAACGCAGGCGATGGAGCATCGCGAAGCGGTGTAACGATGGTACTGCGCCGCGGGTATCGCAGCAACGAAGCGGAGAACAGCTTTTCGTTCATTTAGACTCAGAGTCCCTGTCAGCCTGCGAGTTCCCGAAGATGGCACAACCCTATCCGCCGATTGAGCCCTACCGCACCCAGCGCCTTCGGGTCTCGGACCTGCACGAGCTATACATCGAGGAGTGCGGCAATCCCGGCGGATTGCCGGTGGTATTTGTGCACGGCGGGCCGGGCGGCGGCGTCGAGCCGTGGCAGCGGCAATTCTTCAATCCGGACAAGTACCGCATCGTGCTGTTCGACCAGCGTGGCTGCGGCCGCTCGACGCCGCACGCGGAGCTGCGCGAGAACACCACCTGGGATCTGGTGGCCGACATGGAGAAGATCCGCACTCAGCTGGAAATCGACCAGTGGGTGGTCTTCGGCGGCTCCTGGGGTTCGACGTTGGCGTTGACCTACGCCGAAACCCATCCGGAGCGCTGCACGGCGTTGGTGCTGCGCGGCATTTTCCTGTTGAGGAAGGCCGAGATCGACTGGTTCTATCAGGAAGGTGCCAGCTGGATTTATCCGGATGCCTGGGAGCACTACATCGCTGCGATCCCCGCTGAGGAACGGGGCGATCTGGTGGCTGCGTACTACAAGCGCCTGACCAGCGATGATCCCGCGGTCCGCACTGCGGCAGCCAAGGCCTGGAGCATCTGGGAAGGCGCGACCAGCAAGCTGTTGCCGAGCGGCGACCTGCTGGCCCGATTCGGAGAAGACCGGTTTGCCGAAGCGTTCGCGCGCATCGAATGCCATTACTTCACCAACAAGGGCTTCTTTGAGCGGGATGACCAGTTGCTCGCCAATGTAGAGCGGATTCGGGATATTCCCGCCGTGATCGTTCAGGGCCGGTACGACGTGGTATGTCCGATGCGCTCGGCCTGGGACCTGCATCGGGCGTGGCCGGAGGCCGAGTTTCACGTGGTCGCGGACGCAGGACATGCGGCCAGCGAGGCGGGGATACTGTCCAAGCTGGTAGAAGCGACCGACCACTTCGCCGGAATCTAGTTGCCGGCGGTTACGAGCTGCGGGCGGGGCTAGCGCAGGGCCAGCCCTTCGTCCTTCTTGATGGCCTCCAGCACCAGGCTGGAGCGTACGTCCTTGACGCCGGGCAGCGCGATCAGCTGTTTCATCGAGAACTCGGCGAAGGCCTGGAGGTCTTCGATCCACACGTGCAGCAGATAGTCGAGGTCGCCGGTCATGACGTAACAGGCCCGCACCTCAGGCAGCTTCTGCACTGCCTGCTGAAAGGCGGCGGCCGCGTCCTGCGACTGGCGCTCGATGGATACGCGCACAAAGGCCTGAATCTGTTGACCCAGTCGCGCCGGGTCGAGCACGGCGGCATAGCGCTCTATGACGCCGGTGGTCTCCAGTTTTCTGACCCGGCGCTGGCAGGCTGTAGGGGAAAGGGCCACGCGTTCGGCCAGCTCAACGATGGCCAAGCGCCCATCGCGCTGCAATTCGCCGAGTATCCGTAAATCGGTGCGGTCTAGATCGGGTCGCATTAAATCACCGCTTTTACAATGAACGGTAGTGATTTATAGCGCAAACGCACATATTCAGCGCAGGTTTTGCAGCAAGCGCCCGCGACAAGCAGCGTACAGTAGTCCCAAGGCTCATCGGCCGGAGATGCATGCATGTACGGCGCAAATACCACCAGCGAACTGCGCGGCGACTATCGTCGGGCGCGCGAGGATTTCACCGTTGACCAGGCGTGGCACAGCTACAGCACGGCGGACCAGTTGCTGTGGCAGCGCCTGTATGCGCGGCAGTCGGCACAGGTGGCGACCGATGCCTGCCGCGAATTTCGCGAGGGCCTTGCGCTTACCGACTGCGCGGCGGCGATCCCGGATCTGGCGCGGGTCAATGTCGCGCTCGCCGCAGCCAGTGGCTGGCAGTTGGTAGCGGTGCCCGGGTTCATTCCCGATGTGCAGTTCTTCCGGCATCTGGCCGCGCGCCGTTTTCCGGTGACGGTGTGGTTGCGCACTCCGGAAGAGTTTGACTATCTGGTCGAGCCGGACATCTTCCACGACTTCTTCGGCCATGTGCCGATGTTGTTTCACCGGCGCTACGCCGACTACATGCAGCGATTCGGGGTGCTTGGCCTGCAGGCGTTGGAGCGCGATGCTCTGGCGCTGATCGGTCGGCTGTACTGGTACACCGTTGAGTTCGGCTTGCTGGAAAGCGCCGAAGGTTTGCGCAGCTATGGCGCCGGCATCCTGTCGTCGGCAGGCGAGACGCGCTACTCGCTGGATAGCCCGCAGCCGCTGCGTCTGCACTTTGACCTTGAGCGGATCATGCGCACGCGCTACCGCATTGATGCGTATCAGAAGACCTACTTCGTGATCAGCTCCATCGATGAGCTGTTAACGGCGGTCGATGGTGATCTCGGCGCCGTGATCGAGCGCGTCAAGACGCTGCCCGAACTTGAGCCGGACCGCAGCTATCCCGGAGACATTCCGACCACCGCCCGTGGCCAACGCCACGCCGCCTGACATCCCACCCGGAACCGACCATGGACATGATCGATAACCCCCTGCAGACCGACGGCTTCGAGTTCGTCGAATACACCGCGCCCACCGCCGAGGGCATCCAGCAGCTGCACCAGCTGTTCGAGATGCTGGGTTTCGTCGCCGTGGCCAAACATCGCAGCAAGGATGTCACCCTGTTTCGCCAGGGTGACATCAACTTCCTGGTCAACGGCACGCCGTACACTCATTTCCAGCAGTTCGCCGTGGCGCACGGTCCATCAGCCTGCGCGATGGGCTGGCGCGTACGTGATGCGGTCAAGGCGTACGAGCATGCGCTCGCCCGCAACGCGGTGCCGTTCGATACGCGGCCCAGCATGATGGAACTGCGCCTGCCCGCGGTCTACGGCATCGGCAACAGCGTGCTGTACTTCATTGACCGTTACGGTCCGGAGCAGTCGATCTACGACGTCGACTTTCGCTACTTCGCGGGAGTCGATCGCCACCCACGCGGCGTCGGGCTTACAGAGATCGATCACCTCACGCACAACGTGCAGCGCGGCAACATGGATCAGTGGTCTGGGTTCTACGAGCGTATCGGCAATTTCCGCCAGATCCGCTACTTCGATATCGAAGGCAAGCAGACCGGCCTGTTTTCGCGCGCGATGACCTCGCCATGCGGGCGTATCCGCATACCGATCAATGAAAGCGCGGACGAGAAAAGCCAAATCGAGGAGTTCCTGCAGCAGTACCGCGGTGAGGGCATACAGCACATCGCACTGGCGACCGAGGACATCTACGCTACCGTGGAAGCGCTGCGCGCACGTGGCGTGCAGTTTATGGAAACGCCCGACAGCTACTACGAGCGTGTGGATGCGCGGGTGCCGAATCATGGCGAACCGCTGGCGCGATTGCGCGAGCTGAGCATCCTGATCGATGGTGCGCCGGTAGAGGGCATCCTGCTGCAGATCTTCACCAGCACCGTGATCGGGCCGATCTTCTTCGAAATCATCCAGCGCAAGGGCAACGAAGGTTTCGGTGAGGGCAATTTCAAGGCCTTGTTCGAGTCCATCGAAGAGGACCAGATTCGTCGGGGCGTGCTCAAGACTGCGGCGGCTTGAGGGAGCTCTCGGTGGGCTGTATGACGTTCGCAGTGGCCGGTGCTGACATTCACCTGCGCCGCTGACAGGAGGATGTGATGCGCAAATGGATATACCGGCCGGTTGTGGAGGGGCAGTCCCCCCGGCAGGCGCATGCCGATCTGCCGCCCGACACCTACGAGCGCGAGCTGGGAAAGGAAGGCTTCTTCGGCCCGGCCACGCATATGCTGCACCCGCGGCCACCCACCGGATGGAGCGCCTGGGAAGGCCCGCTGCGCCCGCGTGCCTTTGACCTGAATCCGCTGGCCACAGGCAACGCAGCGACCACGCCGTGGGATGCGCATTCGGTCCTGCACAATGCGCATCTGCGGCTGCGATGGTGGGTCTGCGCGCAGTCCATGCATGAGTTGGTGCGCAATGCCGACGGCGACGAACTGCTGTTCCTGCATGCCGGGACCGCCGCCCTGTACTGTGACTATGGGCATCTGGAACTGGTGGCCGGGGACTATGTGGTGCTGCCGCGCGGCACGATGTGGCGCATCGAATGCCCGACTGCGACCCACTGGCTGCTGATCGAGGCCACCAACTCCAGCTACCAGTTGCCCGACAAGGGACTGGTCGGCGAACACGCCATCTTTGACCCGGCGCTGCTGGACTACCCGCGCCTTGACGAAGCCTTTCGTGCACAGGCGCAAACCCCGGGTAGCTGGCGCGTACGGATCAAACGACAGCAGCAGATTTCAACGGTCACATACCCCTACAACCCGCTGGATGCCGTGGGCTGGCAGGGCACGCTGTTGCCGGTGCGCATCAACGTCAAGCAGTTTAGGCCGCTGATGAGTGCGCGCTATCACCTGCCGCCGTCGGCACACACTACATTTGTGGCCCATCGCTTCGTCGTATGTACCTTCGCGCCCAGACCATTCGAGTCCGACCCAGGCGCGCTGAAGGTGCCGTTCTTTCACAACAACGATGACTACGACGAGGCCATCTTCTATCACGCGGGGGACTTCTTCTCGCGCGATCGGATCAAGCCGGGCATGTTGACCCTGCATCCTTGCGGATTCACACATGGCCCGCATCCCAAGGCGCTGGGCAAGATGCTGCAACAGGACAAGCCGGGCACCGATGAGTACGCGGTGATGGTCGATGCGCGCGACGCGCTTGAGGTCTCCGGCGATGCGGAAACCGTCGAATGGGCCGAGTACCATCGCTCCTGGTCTACGCCTTAATACAGAATAGTTCTTCGATGAAGCTTGCCACTATCAAAGACGGAAGCCGCGATGGCCGGCTGGTTGTCGTGTCCCGCGATCTGTCCGCATGCATCGCGGTGCCTGATATCGCGCCGACATTGCAGTCGGCGCTGGACCGCTGGGACGAGATAGTGACAGACCTCAACGCCGTGGCGTCCAAGCTCGATGCGGGCGGCTATGCGGAATCGGCAGACCCGTTCCACGCGATCAACTGTCATTCGCCCTTGCCGCGGGCCTATCAATGGGCGGACGGCTCGGCCTACGTCAACCACGTGCAGCTCGTGCGCAAGGCGCGCGGTGCCGAGATGCCGGAGAGTTTCTGGACGGACCCGCTGATGTATCAAGGGGGCAGCGATCGCTTTCTGGATCCCATGGGCGCGATCGAGGTGGCCGATGAGAGCTGGGGCTTGGACCTTGAGGCAGAGGTGGCCGTCATCACCGGCGACGTGCCGATGGGCGTCAGCGCCGAGGACGCAGCCGGCTGCATCCGTCTGTTGATGCTGGTCAATGATGTCTCGTTGCGCAATCTGATTCCGGGCGAGCTGGCCAAGGGCTTCGGCTTCTTTCAGGCGAAACCGGCATCGGCATTCTCGCCCTGTGCGGTAACCCCTGATGAACTCGGGCCGGCATGGGACGGGTCGCGCCTGCGCGGTCCGCTGCAGTCCATGATCAACAGCCATGTGCTCGGCCGGCCGGACGCCGGTGTCGATATGACCTTCGAATTCCCACGGCTGATTGCGCACGCCGCCAAGACCCGCGCGCTGGCTGCCGGCAGCATCATCGGTTCCGGCACCGTGTCCAACCGGGGCGCCGACGGTGGTCCAGGAGCCCCGGTCAGCGAAGGCGGCGTGGGCTACTCTTGCCTGGCCGAATTGCGCTGCGTTGAAACGCTGCGCTATGGCAAGGCGGTCACGCCGTTTCTGCGCTACGGTGA
>JBFJKG010000093.1:0-7174 GCA_041635075.1 Solimonas sp. | reverse complement strand
TAGGCCTCCAGCGTGCGCCAGAAGAAGGCCTGCATCTGGTGGGGGGTGCGCAGTTCGCGCAGCGGCAGGGTTTCGGCATCGTAGCCGAGGCGCTCATAGATGGCGTTGACGTCCAGCCCGGCGGCAACCATGCCGCGGTGGACGATCTGAAGCATCTGACCTGAGTCACGCATGAGCATCAAAGTTCTGATTGGCGCGGTTATGACTGGCGCTAGCGCCCATGGGGGGTGGCGCTCCGCATATTGCAGCCCAAGCGCCGATTCCTTAGTTTGCCGGAATAAAGTCGTGCGCCACAGCCCCCGACGGGGCTCGGGCAGCGGCGACAACTATAAGACGGTCATCCGTGAGGGGCGTGCGATGAGAGGAATGCTACTGGGAACGGGCGTGGCATGCGCGATGGTTTGCGCTCCGGCCGCGGCGCTCGACTGGGAGTGGGGTGGCGCCAACATCAGCTGGAACAGCCGGCTCAGTGTGGGGGCCGCGCTGCGCATGCAAGACGTTGACTACGATCTGGTCGGCAAGCTGAATGTCCCTGGACAGGAGACCTTGTGCCAGCCGGATGACTGTATTTCATTGAATGGCGATCCCGGGCCCAATCAGCGCTTGGTGGATGCCCGCGGCGCGTTCAGCGGCGTGAATGGCGACAACGGCAATCTCAACTACGACAAGTACGATGTCGTTGCCGCGAGTACCAAGCTGTTTACCGACATGACTGCGACCTATGGCGACTGGTTGCTGCGGGTCAGGGCCCTGGGCTACTACGACCCGGTGAACGTGGGACGCGATGAGCGCCATACCTACACGCTGTACCAGCCGCGCCGCAGTCCGCGCTCGGACGAAATCGAGGGCACTTTTGCGCTGGGTGGATATCTGCTGGACGCCTACGTTCAATACGCATTCGACATCGGTGACAGCCGCCAGGGTACGTTCTCGGTAGGCAATCAGATCGTGCGCTGGGGTGAGAGCACGCTGGTGCAGCTGAACAGTCTGGCTGAAATCAATCCTCCTAACGCCAATGTGCTGCGCATGCCGGGCGCTGAAATCAACGAGGTGTTCCAGGCGGTACCGCTGGCGCTGTTGTCGGTCGATCTGTTCGACGGCGTATCGGCCGATCTGCTGTACCAGTTCGGCTGGAAGCGCACCGAAGCCGACGCCACCGGCAGCTTCCTCTCAGACCAGGACTTCGTCGGCGGTGGCCGTTACGCGCAGATTTCACTCGGCCAGTTTGGCGAGGACCCCAACCAGCAGTTCCATGCCGCGATGCCGCTGGGCTATCTGTCCAGCACCACGACCACGGTGTATCCGCAGGAGACCAAGCCGGATCACGGTGGCCAGTACGGCCTGCGACTGAACTACTACGCCGACTGGCTCAACGGTGGCACTGAGCTTGGGTTCTACTTCCTCAACTATCACTCGCGCCTGCCGTATTCGAACGTGATTGCGACCAACGACTCCTGTGCGCGGGATTCGGCGAATCTGGCGGAGGCCTACTTCTCCTGCAATGGCTTCAATGGCGATCCGGCGCTGCCGGCGATCAACCCGCTGGCGCCGCGTGGCGAGCCTTTGCCGATCGATACCTTGCGAGTGCAGCTGGTGTATCCCGAAGACATTCACATGGTCGGGCTCAGCTTCAACACCAACATCGGTGACTGGTCGCTGGCCGGCGAGTATTCGTTCCGCGACAACCTGCCGCTGCTGGTGCATATCCCGGATCAGATCTTTGCCGGATTGCAGCCGGCGCTGCCGGCCAATCAGATTGAAGGTGACCTCAGCGGCGGCGGTCTGGCGGCGCTGCTCGATGGTCTGGCTGGCCTGGGGGTCGATGTCAACGAGCTGGGCGGGTTCGTGGGCTATCCGAGGTTCGGCGACCTGCTGACGGCGACCTTTCCTGCTGCTGACGTCGCGGTGCCCAGCTATCTGGTGAGCTACCGCGGCTACGGTCGCGTCGCGGCCAATCAGGTGATTCCGGGTTACGAGCGGCTCAAGGTCGGTCAGCTGGATTTCACCGCGATCAAGGCCATCCGCGACAACCCTTTCGGCGCTGATCAGATCCTGCTGTTGATCGAGGCCGGCATGACCCAGGTTTACGACATGCCCTCGCGCGATCAGTTGCAGTTCGAGGGTGGCTATCTCAACAACACCAGCTACGCACCTGGTGCCGACGGCAGCGGCCAGCCAGATGGCCAGCCGGATCCGCGCACCTTTGTGCCCACGCAGCAGCGCAAGGGCTTTGCCGACGACTTCTCCTGGGGCCTGCGCATGCTGGTACGCAGCGAATACAACAATCTGCTATTCGACTGGACCGTGAAGCCGACGCTCGCAGTGCTGTGGGACGTCGACGGGGTTGCGCCATTCCCGATGCAGAACTTCGTCGAGGGGCGTGTCGAGATCGTCGCTGGCACCGATATCAATTTCACCCAGGCATTGAGCGGACGCGCCCTGTATCAGTGGTTTACCGGTGCCGGGGATCACAACACCCGCCGCGACCGCGATAACCTGTCCGTCAGTCTCGCCTACGCGTTCTAGGGGTGCCGGCTCTGGCGCGTTCGTCGCCCGTATGACTGCCGCTGAGGTGTTCTCCGCTGGCGGGCGTGGGCGCGCGGCCCCATGATGTGCGCATGCTTGCACTGCGCTATCCGCTGATGAATCGACGACCAGACCCAGAAGGCGACGAGACCGAAACGGAGGAAGACGCCGCTGCGCAGCTTGATGTCGATGCGGGCGCCGAAGACGCATCGTTCTGGCGTCAGCGCTGGCACGCAGCGCAGCTCTTTCTGCGCAGCCTGTTTGATCTCGAGTTCCGGCAGCTGCTGACGCCGCGCATGTTGCCGACTCTCTATCTGCTCGGGATCGTGGCTAGCGCCTATGCGGTGCTCGGTTACGTGGTCGAGGGCTTCTCCCACTCCATCGCCAGCGGCTTTGTGCGCTTGCTGCTGGTGGGGCCGATCGCATTCTTGACGCTGGTGACCCTGACGCGGGTGGCGCTGGAATTCTGCATCGCCATGTTCCGGATTGCGGTGCACGTCAACGAGCTGGCCGGTCATGCCGAAGACATTGCAGAGGGCATACCGCGTATCAGTTTCTGGAAGCCGCGCAAGAAGCGCTGAGCACCGGAGCGAAAGATGAGCGTGCAGCAACGGCGTATGCGGCTCGGGTTCCAAGGCTTGGTGGCCTTGCCGCTGTGCCTGCTTCTGCTGGCCGCCTGTACGCGCCCGCCGTTGCCGGCGCCGCCGATTACCGGAGGCGACCGCGATGCCCATGGCTGCATTGGCTCGGCCGGCTACTCATGGTGTGCACGCAGCGCGCAGTGCGAGCGCCCATGGGAGCGGGCCGAGGCGCAGCAGTTTGAGCTGAGCCAGTCGGCCTTTGATCGCTCCTGCGACAACGCCACCGCACCCGGCTAGCGTTCCCGGCCGCGGTGGCGCTTAGCCGCCGTCATCCACCGTGTATTCGATGAACGGGATGCTGTCGTCATAGCCGCCATCGAGCATCAGGCGCAGCTGCTCGAAGCCGGTGCGGATCACCGGGTGCGCATAGTCAGCTTCGCTGCCATGCCCGGCGAGTCGAATCAGATTGTTGGGATCGTCCAGGCCGAGAATGCCGGCGAGCGCGCCGGTGCCGGTGGTGCCTGGGTCCTGGCCCTCACCAACGCGAATGACATTGAACACCTGCACCGGTATGGCTGCGGTGAGCAGGGCGAGTGCCATTTCCTGGGCCTGGTTCGAGACCACCAGGCCATCGTTGAGGTCATGCACGATCACGGCGGCCTTCAGGCCGGCCGCGGCCATTTCCTGCGCGCGCAGGGCTGGCGAGCGCCGCACATACTCCGTTGGCGCTGTCAGCGGCGTGCCGCCGGTCTCCTCTTCAATAAAGCTGGCGTATTCAGGGGCAGCCGCTACCGCTTCCGCCCAGGATTCGCTGAGATTGACCAGCCCTTCGACGTCTACCCAGTAGTCGTACAGGCCGCTGCCGTCAGGTGTGGCGTGTACCGCTTCCGTGATGGCAGTGCCGGACACGGCGCCGCCGAGCGAGACGCCCAGCAGATATACGGTTTGCACGCTGGGAAAACGCTGCTTGGCGGCCAAGGTCGCGGCAATGGTGTCGTGCGCCGCGCGCAATACCGGCAGCTTCAGGTTGTCGCGATAGTTGGTCGCGACCACAGCGGTATCGGCGTCGGCGAATTCCAGCATCGCCGGTGCCCAGGAGGCCTCCACCGTGTGCCCCAGCCCGTGGCAAAACACGACCAGCCGCGTCGGTTCGGTGCCGGGCACATAAGCCAGCAGGCTGCTCGGCTGACCGGGCTCGGTCTTGCCGGAACTGGCCGGCGCTGCGGCCTGCACGACCGCCGCGTCGGTCAGCGTGGAGTCCAGCTTGACGGCGTTGCCGTCGCCATTGCCACCGTCGCTGCCGCAGGCGACCAGCATCAGGCTCAGGGTTGCGACCAGTATGTTTTTCATAGCGCGCTCTATTTATGGTTTCTCCTCAGCACGCATCATAGCGCTGGTGGTTCTGGCGGTGACATGCAGGCGCGGGCATTTCACCATTGGCTGCCGACCTCGGCCTCGGGGTAGATTGCCGGACATGAGTGGGGGCGGGCGCGTGTGCGCGGAGGACCTCATCTTTCAGCGGCAGCGGGGGAGTGTTGAGCATGGATGCCGAGACACGCGTTCGCAGCCGGTTCTTCATCTACATGGCCTATGGCTTTCTGGCTGTGGCGCTCACCGGATTCTCAACCACGTTCTTCCTGCCGCTGGCGCAAGGCCGCTTTGCTGCGCCCGCCGTGGTCTATGTGCACGGCATACTGCTGTTTGGCTGGCTGCTGTTCTTTCTGATGCAGGCACATCTGATTGCGGCGCGGCGCGTGGTCAATCACCGCCAACTCGGATGGGTTGGTGCTGGTCTGGCGGCAGCGGTGGTGATCTCGGGGATCGCGATCGGATTCTTTGCCACGCGCCGGGATCTGGCGGCTGGCGCCGGTGATTTTGCGCGCGGACAGTTCGTCAACATCCTGATCGAGATGCTGACGTTCGGCGTGCTGGTGGCTGCGGCGGTCATGTTTCGCCACGACCGTGAAATCCATAAGCGCCTGTTGCTGCTGGCGACGATCTCGGTGCTCGCGCCCGCTTGGCTGCGCTTCCGGCATCTGCTGCCGGCAATTCCTCATCCGTTCATTGTGTTCTCGATCGTGGCCGACTCCATACTGCTGCTGGCGATCGCGCAGGATTTGCGTGTGCGCGGCCGGGTGCACCCGGCCTACCTCTGGGCGGGCGGGGCGATGGTCGCGGTACACGTCACCGAGTTGTTGGCCAGCGGGAGCGCGCTGTGGCTGCGTACGGCACGCCTGTTGCTCGGCGAGTCCGGCTAAGGCGGCTACCGGGCGCGCAGGTTCCGGCAGGAATTGGCCAATAGCCTCACAATTCACCGCTAGCGTCGCTCTCGGCGCCGATAACCCCCTCAGGTGAGTGTGTGCAAGCGAATCCCCCGGCCCAGCCGTTTTCCGATCTGCCGCTGAATCCGGCGCTGTTGCAGGCGCTGGAGTCACTCGAGTACCGACAGATGACGCCCATCCAGGCGCTCAGCTTGCCGCCGATCCTCGCTGGCCGCGATGTCATCGGCCAGGCCCGTACCGGCAGCGGCAAGACCGCGGCCTACGGCCTGGGTCTGCTCTCGCGGATTGATCCATCGCTGACCAAGGTACAGGCGCTGGTGCTGTGCCCCACGCGCGAGCTGGCAGACCAGATTGCCAAGGAGATTCGCCGACTGGCGCGGTGCCTGCCCAACATCAAGCTGACGATACTCAGCGGCGGCATTGCCCAGCGTCCGCAGCTGGCGTCGCTGGAGCACGACCCGCATATCGTGGTCGGCATGGCCGGGCGCGTACTGGAGCATCTCGACCAGGGCACGCTGAGCCTCAGCCATCTCAAGGTGCTGGTGCTCGACGAGGCTGATCGCATGCTGGACGCCGATTTCGAGGCAGCCAGTCGCGCGATCGTCGACCAGGCCCCGAAGGCGCGGCAGACCCTGTTCTTCTCCGCCACTTTTCCGGACGTGGTGCGCGAACTCAGTCGCCGTCTGCAGAAGCAGCCGCTGGAGGTCACGGTCGATACCGCCGCCGCGGCGCCGGAAGTGCAGCAGACGTTCTATGAAGTCGATCCGCTGCGCAGGCTGGATGCGCTGGCGCACCTGCTCAGCGTGCATCGGCCGGAATCCGCGCTGGTGTTCTGTCACACCAAGAAGGACGCGCAGGATGTCGAGGCCAAGCTGCGCAAGCGCCGCTACTCGGTACTGGCGCTGCACGGCGATATCGATCAGCGCGAGCGCGATGAGGTGCTGGTGCGCTTTGCCAATGGCAGCTGCCGGGTGCTGGTTGCGACCGACGTCGCCGCACGCGGACTCGACATCAAGGATCTGGCCGCCGTGTTCAGTTACGAACTGCCCTCAGAGCCCGAAGTGCATGTGCACCGTGTCGGACGCACCGGGCGGGCGGGGCGCACCGGCCTGGCGTTTCATCTGTTTTCGTCACGCGAACGTCCGCGGGTGGATGCTGTGGAAGCCCTGCTGCAGACCCGGATCAAGCTAGAGAAGCTGCCGATGTCGGCGCTGTCGCCCGACCGCCCGTTGCCGGCCAACGTCGTCACGCTCTGTGTTGATGGCGGGCGGCGAGACAAGCTGCGGCCCGGCGATCTGCTGGGTGCCCTGACCGGCGCCGCCGGCATTGCCAACGATGCGATCGGCAAGATCAACACCTTTGACACGCGGACCTACTTTGCGGTCAGCAAGCCGGTGGCTGCGGAAGCGCTGCAGCGTCTGCGCCAAGGCAAGATCAAGGGCAAGAACTTCCGCGTGCGCCCGATCGAATAGGCGCGGCGCAGCGCCGACTACTGGGCGGGTATGTGGCTGGTGGTCACGTCAGCAATGACGCGCCCGCTGTCGCCGGTGACCGTGGTGCGGATCACGCTCAGACGCTTGCCCTGCTTCACGAAGACGGAAGTGGCGGTGAAGTATCCGTCCTTCTGGTTGCCGAGCAGGTTGGCGCTGAGGTTGATGGCCAACGGAAACCCGGACTGACCCGGCTGTACCTCCGGTCCGCCAAAGGCCAGCACCGTGGCGCAGACATCGGCAAACCACAGCGTGGCGCCGGCATGGGCCGTGCCGTACGGGTTGAGGATGCCGG
>JBFJKG010000092.1:0-7208 GCA_041635075.1 Solimonas sp. | reverse complement strand
CGCCACAGCGGCTGCCCGTCGCGCCGCCAGTACAGGCTGTAAACCCAGCGCGGCAGCGATTCACCCGGATACCATTTGCCCTGGCCGTAGGTCAGCAAGCCTTGCGGTGCATAGTGGTCCCGCAACCTCAGCGCCAGCGCTTGAGAGCGCGCCTGCTTGGTGGGGCCCACCGCCTCGGTGTTCCATTCCGCTGCTTGTGGATCGTCTGCGGCGACAAAAGTCGGCTCACCCCCCATCGTCAGCCGCACGTCATCTGCAGCAAGACGCGCGTCCACTGCCATGCCGAGCGCGTCGATCGCCTGCCACTGGGCTTCGCTGTACGGCAGCGTCACGCGCGGCGTTTCCATCAGACGCTGCACGCTCATCAGGTGCTCGAACTTCACCTCGCAAGTCTCCACCGCGCCGCTGATCGGAGCGGCTGAAGCCGGCTCCGGCGTCGCCGACAGCGGGATATGTCCTTCGCCCGCAAACAGGCCCGAGGTCGGGTCCAGCCCCAGCCAGCCTGCCCCTGGGATATAGACTTCGGCCCATGCGTGCAGATCGGTGAAGTCAGCTTCCGCGCCACTGGGGCCGTCCAGCGACTTCACATCCGCCTTGAGCTGAATCAGGTATCCGGACACGAAGCGCGCGGCCAGACCGAGATGCCGCAGGATCTGCACCAGCAGCCACGATGAGTCACGGCACGAGCCAGATGCCTTCTGCAAGGTCTCCTCAGGCGTCTGCACGCCCGGCTCCAGACGAATCAGGTAGCTGATGCGCTGCTGCAATTCCTGATTCAACTGCACCACGAAATCGACCGCACGCGGTGCACTCCGCGGAATCGTGTCCAGCAGTGCCTGCAGCAGCGGGCCCGCGGGCAAGGTACGCAAATACGGGGCGAGGTCGGTCTTCAGTCCGGGGTCATACGCGAACGGAAAAGCCTCAGCGCTGCTCTCAACGAAGAAATCAAACGGATTGATCACGGCCAGATCGGCCACCAGATCCACCACCACCTTGAACTCGCTGACCTTGTCCGGAAACACCGCACGCGCCTGCCAGTTTCCGAAGGGATCCTGCTGCCAGTTCAGAAAGTGGCCAGCCGGCTCGATCTTCAGCGCGTAGCTGAGCACCGCCGTTCGCGTGTGCGGCGCAGGCCGCAGCCGAATCAGCTGCGGCGACAGCAGTACGCGGCGGTCATAGCGGTAGACGGTCTCGTGACGCAGGGCAACGTGGATCGACATGGTTCTCTAGGGTCCAGTGGGCCCGCCTTCCACTGGCAAGATAAGTGCCATGCGGAGCAACCCAAGTCTTCTTTATACTCTCGGCGCCTCTTGAAGACCTCATGACCTCTCTATCCAGTCGCTCCGAGTTTGTTCGCGTTCGCGGCCTGCGCTACCACCTGCGCCGCTGGGGCGACCCCGCCAAACCCTTGGCGCTGCTGGGTCACGGCTGGCTGGATGTATCAGCGACCTTCCAGGATCTGGTGCAACCACTGCTGACCGTCTGTCAGGTCGCTGCACCGGACTGGCGCGGCTTCGGCCATACGCAGTGGCCCGCCGACGGCTACTGGTTTCACGACTATGTGGCCGATCTCGACACACTGGTCGAGCACTTGAGTCCGGGCGAGCAACCGCTATGGCTGATCGGCCACAGCATGGGCGCGCAGATCATGAGCCTGTACGCCGGCCTCAGGCCGCAGCGGGTATCCCGGCTGGTACTGCTGGATGGTTTGTTCCTGCCAGACATGGGGCCCGAACTGGCACCCAAGCGCTTTACCCGCTGGCTGGACGAATGGCATGAACTGCCGCGCCAGAAGACCTATGCGTCGTATCTGCAACTGGCCGAGCGCATCCGGGTTCAGCATGCCCAGCTCTCTGCGGAACGCGCATTGTTCATTGCGCATTGCTGGGGCGAGGAAGATGGCCGCGGCCGCATCCGCCTGCTTGCCGATCCCAAGCACCGCATGAACGGACCCGGCCTGTACCGCGCGGCTGAATCGATGGCAATCTGGCAGCAGATAACAGCCGATACCCTGTTCGTCGACGCCGCCCAATCCCCGTTTCCGAAAATGCTGGCGGCAGAGGAAACCGAACGCCGCCGCGCCTGCTTCAAGCATCGCCGAACCACCGTCATCGCGGATGCCGGGCACATGCTCCATTTCGATGCCCCGCAGGCAACGGGTACGGCGATTGCGAGCTACCTGCGCGAGGCGGCCGCCTGAATCTGCGCCGGTCGCTACTGCTGCTGGCTCTGGCGTGCGCGCCGGCGTGGTCGCAACCACCGCCGCCCGCGCCACCCCGCGCCTCGCCGGCGCTGCCGCTGCGGGATACCCACGCCCTGCTCTATCGCCTGGACCAGTGCCTGCGCCGGCTGGCCGGCGACTACAACCGCGTTCCCCAATACCGCCCGCCCCTGCGCCAACTTGACGCACAGCTGGACGAAATAGAAGCACTGCTGTGGCAGCTGCGTGGCCACCCGCTGTCTTCGGATCGTCAGATCTACCTGTTCAAGACCGAAATGCAGGTGCGGCAGCTGCGGGAAAGCGTTCCGAATCAGTAGCCGTCAGGCTCACCGGTCGATCGCGGCGTCCAGCTCACGCTGCAATTGCTCCAAGGGGTGCAACGCATCCAGACGGATGGCCTCTGAACCCGGCGGCTGAAAGCGGGCCGCCACCTCCAGCACCCGCGCAGCATCACGCTCGCTCGGCGCCGGATGGGTGGCATTGCTGCGGGCCACGCGCCGCTGTGCCTCTGCCACCGGACAATCAACCCAGATCACCAGAAAGCGCGCCGCATACTCCACTGCCGCCTGCGCAAAGCGCTGGCGCAATGCCGCCGCCGCAAACGTCGCGCCGTCGATCACCGCCGACTCCCCGCGTGCCAGCGCGGCACGCGCAGCCTCTTCAGTCGCCTGATTGGCCAGCGGCTTCCAGGCCTCCGGCCCCAGATCCATGTAGTGGCGTGCGCGTATCTCGTCGCGACTGATGTAAGTCCAGCCGCGCGCACGCGCCAGCGGCAGCGCCAGCGAGGTCTTGCCGCAGCCGGGTAGGCCCACAAAGATCGCCAGACTGAGCATGCTCATGCCGGCCACAGCCAGGCCGCACCGCGCACACCGCTGCTATCCCCGTGCAGCGCCGGCACCAGGCGCGTATCAATGCGATCAGAGAACACATGCGCTGCCCAGTGCTGCGGCACCCGCTCGTAAATCTCGGGCATCAGCGACAACCCGCCACCTAACACGATGACCTCGGGGTCCAGCAAATTGATCACCGATGCCAATGCGCGCGCCAGGCGCTCGCAGTAGCGCGCCAGGCTTGCGCGGCAGGCGCCGTCGCCTTGGGCGGCCTGTGCCGCGATCGCGGCCGCCTCAAGTGCAATGCCGGTATAGCGTTCGTGGTCGGCCGAAAGACCCGGGCCGGACAACCATGTCTCGATGCAGCCATTGCGGCCACAGTAGCAGCGCAGGCCGGGGCGCTCGGCATCGCGCGGGGCCGGCAACGGGTTGTGGCCCCACTCCCCAGCAATGGCGTTCACACCACGCAGCAAGCCCCCTCTCACCACCACGCCGCCACCAACGCCGGTACCCAGAATCACGCCAAACACCGTCTCCGCTCCAGCGGCGGCACCATCGCTGGCCTCGGACAGGGCCAGGCAGTCAGCATCGTTGGCGATACGCACCTCGCGCTGCAGGCGCGCCTCAATGTCCTGCTTGAACGCACGGCCATTGAGGCAAGTGGAATTGCAGTTCTTCATGCGCCCGGTGAGCCGCGACACCGCGCCGGGTGTACCCATCCCCACCGACAGCCCGCTTGCGCTAACCGCGTCCTCAAGACGGTCAACCAACAAACTCAGCGCGTCCAGCGTGCTCGCGTAGCTGTCGCGCGGTGTCGGCACGCGCGCACGATGCACAATCTGTGAGTGCGCATCCATCACCACGCCTTCAATTTTGGTGCCGCCGAGGTCTATGCCTATACGCATCCGTCACAAGCTGAAATCATGCAGCGCAGAATGACGCCGGCTCCATGGTACTGAATACAGCCGCGATCCACGCATCACGCTAGTCTCCCGCCGCAGATGAAAACCGAGCCCGCTGCCGAATCGACAACACCGCTGGTGCTACCCGCTGCCGGGTTGGCTGCCGACGCCCTGTACACCCTGCTTCGGCCGTATGGCCTGAAGCTGCAATGGGTCACCGATCAAGGCGGCGCGATCCCCGGAAGCTACTGGGGCGAAAGTGAAGCGGGGTTGATCGGCGACACGCTGTACCTGCGCGCCGATACGCCGGTGCATTCGGTGTTGCACGAGGCCAGCCACTACATCTGCATGGATCAAGCGCGTCGCAGCAGCCTGCACACGGACGCTCATCCCCAGGGCGACGATATCGAGGAGAACGCCACCTGCTATCTGCAATGCCTGCTGGCCGGGCAGCTAGGAGGCTACTCGCGCGCGCAGTGTTTCGCCGATATGGACGCCTGGGGATACCACTTCAGGCTGGGCAGCACCGCAGCCTGGTTTGAGGCGGATGCGGACGATGCGCGCGCCTACCTCCTGCGGCATCGGCTGATCGACCACGCTGACCGGCTAACCGGTCGGCGGCGCGACGATCCCTGAGAGCATCGGCGCGCCGCACACCCTCAAGCCTTGGCCTTGGCCTGGTTGGCAACCGCTTCAGCGGCCTTCTTTGCCGCTTCCGGATCGCCCAGATAGCGGTGCGAGCGCACGCTTAAATCATCATTGAGTTCGAACAGCAAAGGAATTGCTGTCGGGATATTGACCTCGACGATGGCGTTGTCCGGAACCTGATTCAGATACTTGTACAGCGCACGCAGCGAGTTGCCGTGAGCGGTGAC
Organism: Solimonas sp.; assembly: GCA_041635075.1. Taxonomy (GTDB): domain Bacteria; phylum Pseudomonadota; class Gammaproteobacteria; order Nevskiales; family Nevskiaceae; genus Solimonas. Next base: position 2,380 of record JBFJKG010000092.1, on the reverse strand, counting down.
CAACACGGTCTGACCGGCCTTGAGCTGCGGCGCAATCGCGTCATGCCAGTACGGCAGCACACGATCCAGCGTGGTCGCCAGGGATTCAGTGCCCGGTAGCGCATTGCGGTCCAGACCCGCATAGCGGCGATCATGGACCGGATGGCCTTCATCCTTCAGATCCATCGCCGGCGGCGGAATGTCATACGAGCGGCGCCAGACCTTGACCTGAGCCTCGCCATGCTTGGCGGTGGTCTCGGCCTTGTCGAGCCCCTGCAGCGCGCCGTAGTGGCGCTCGTTCAAACGCCAGCTCTTATGCACCGGCAGCCACAGCTGGTCCATGACCTCCAGCGCGGTGTTCATCGTACGTATGGCGCGCTTGAGCACCGATGTATGCGCAACGTCAAAGCGCAGGCCTTCGTCGCGCATCTGCTCGCCAGCGCGAATCGCCTCTTGGCGGCCAGCCTCGGTGATGTCGACGTCCACCCAGCCGGTGAAACGGTTGTCGAGATTCCACTGGCTCTGGCCATGGCGGAGGAGGACGAGTTTGCGGGTCATCAGCGCTTAGCCTCGAGGTTAAGGTTGCGGAAGTAGTCCAGCGCCTGCGGATTCGCCAGCGCATCGGTGTTCTTGACAGGCTTGCCGTGCAACAAGTCGCGCACGGCAATCTCGGTAATTTTACCGCTGATTGTGCGCGGCACTTCCGGGCAGGGCAGGATTCTTGCCGGCACATGCCGGGGCGTCAGCTCAGCGCGGATCGCGCGGCTGATCTGTTGCGCCAGCGCGTCGCTCCACGAAATGCCTTCCCGCAGGCGCACGAACAGGATGACGTCCTCGTCATGCTCAACACGATGGCCGACGACAACCGACTCCAACACCTGCGGCTGCGCATCGACAATGCGATAAATCTCGGCGGTGCCTATCCGCACGCCGCCTGGATTCAGCGTGGCATCGGAGCGGCCGCTGATGATCAGCCCGCCGTGTTCACTCCATTGGCAATAGTCGCCGTGATGCCAGACACCGGGGAAGCGCTCGAAGTACGCCGCGGAATAGCGACGGCCATCGGCGTCGTTCCAGAAGCCAACCGGCATAGACGGAAACGGTGAGGTACAGACCAGTTCGCCCGCGCCCTGCGACAGCGGCTGGCCTTCGGCGTCGTACACAGCCACCGCCATGCCCAGGCCTGGCCCCTGCAGTTCGCCCCGATACACCGGGGACCAGGGATTGCCGAGCGCAAAGCAGGAGATGATGTCAGTACCGCCGGAAATCGACGCCAGCTGCAGATCGGCCTTGATCGCGTCGCGCACGAAGTCGAACTGCTCGGGGGCGATCGGCGAGCCGGTCGAAAACAGCGTGCGCAAGGCCGACAGATCATGCTGCTGCGCCGGCCGGTAGCCATCCTTTTCCAGCGCTGAAAGATACTTGGGACTGGTGCCGAACTGGGTCAGGCGCTCACGCTCGGCCAGCTGCCAGAGGCCGGCCGCGCCGCCATGAAACGGTGAGCCGTCGTAGAGCACCACCGTCGCACCGACAGCCAGCCCCGACACCAGCCAGTTCCACATCATCCAGCCGCAGGTGGTGAAGAAGAACAGGCGATCGTCGGGCTTCACATCAGAGTGCAGCGCCAGCTCCTTCCAGTGCTGCAGCAAAGTGCCGCCCACGCCATGCACGATGCACTTGGGCTTGCCGGTGGTGCCGGAGGAATACATCACGTACAGCGGCGCGTCGAAAGCCACAGGCGTGTAAACCGGGGCCGCGCCGGCTACGCCATAGGCCGGCATCAGGCTGGCGCCGGCCAACGGCGTCAGGTCCGGCGCATCGTCAAGAAAGGGAATCACTACCAAGCGGCGCAGACCGGGCAAGGCATCGCTGATGCGCGCGACCCGCTCGCGGGTGTCGATGCGCTTGCCGCCGTAGAGATAGCCGTCGCAGGCAAACAGCACCTTGGGAGCAATCTGGCCAAAGCGCTCCAGCACGCCGGCCTCGCCAAAATCGGGCGAGCATGAGGACCACACGGCGCCCAGGCTGGTGGTCGCCAGCATCGCCACCACGGCTTCCAGCGTATTCGGCACAAAACCCGCCACGCGGTCTCCGGCCACCACGCCATCGGCCTTTAGCGCAGCCGCGACCTCGGCAACCCGCGCGCGCAACTGATCGCGTGTCAGCGCGCGCCGACGGCCGCGCTCATCCAGCGCCACGACCGCTTCAGTTTCACCTGGGAAGCGCAGCAGGTGCTCCGCAAAATTCAGGGTGCTGCCGACAAACCAGCGCGCACCGGGCATAGCCGCAGCGTCCTCCAGCACCGCGCGGGGCGGCGTGTGTGCCAGCACCTCGGCAGCATTCCACACCGCCTGCCAGAACGCCGGCGCCTGCTGGACTGACCACTGCCACAGCCGCGCGT
>JBFJKG010000091.1:0-7223 GCA_041635075.1 Solimonas sp. | reverse complement strand
GCTCGCCGGTGACCGCGGTGAAGCTGGCCGACGGCTCGACCGTTGACGCCGATTTTGTGGTCGTTGGAATTGGACTGATTGCCAATACCGAGCTGGCGCAGGAGGCGGGCCTGGTGGTGGACAACGGTATCGTCGTCAACGAGTACGCCCAGACCTCGGACCCCGACATCTTCGCCGCTGGCGATTGCACCAATCATCCCAGCGAGTTCCTGGGCCGACGCGTGCGTCTGGAATCGGTACAGAACGCGATGGAGCAGGGCCGCGCCGCAGCGCGTACGCTATTCGGCAAGCTGGAGCCCTATCGCATGGTGCCGTGGTTCTGGTCCGACCAATATGACCTCAAGCTGCAGATGGTGGGACTGTCCGGCACTCACGATCAGTTGGTACTGCGCGGTGATCCGACCACGCAGCGCAGCTTTGCCGCGTTCTATCTCAAGGAGGGCAAGCTGATTGCGGCTGATACCGTCAGCCGCCCGCAGGACTTCATGTTTGCCAAGAAGCTGGTCGCCGAAGGCGCAGTCGTCGACCCGGCGCTGCTGGCCGATGAATCGGTTGCACTGAAGACGCTGGTTGCGCCCGCACCTCCCGCTGCCTGAAGCCCGCCCATGCCGAAGATTGTCTTCATCCAACCTGATGGTCAGGCCCAGACCGTGGAGGCCTCGGTCGGCCAGTCGGTCATGGAAGTGGCAACCGGCAATCTGATTCCGGGCATCGTCGGTGAATGCGGGGGTTCCTGTTCCTGTGCCACTTGCCATGTCTATGTGGCGGACGCGTGGTTTGATCGCCTGCCGCCGGCGGACGAGATGGAAGCGGGCATGCTGGAAGGCGCGATAGAACCGGGGCCCTTGAGCCGCCTGTCGTGCCAGATCCAGGTCACCGAGGCGCTGGACGGCCTTAGCGTGACGATTCCGGCCGGCCAGGTTTAAGCCGCTTGTTCCTGTTTACCGGCCACGGCCGCGCGGCGGTACCGCGCGATCTGTCCGCGCATACCAGCATTGATCATGCTGCCGAGACGCCGGCGGCCGATCTGGGCTTGAAGCGCAAGCGTGTCGATGCGATCTGGCGTGCCGTCGAGTGCCTGTACGGAACCGGGCTGCACCCGGCGATTACGCTGGTTATCCGCCATCAGGGGCGCATCGTGCTCAAGCGCGCGCTGGGCTGCCTCAGCGGCAACGGCCCCGGTGAGTCAGGTCCGCAGCGGCCGCTGCATCCGGATGCGCCGATCTGCCTGTTCTCGGCCTCGAAATCGGTGACCGCCGTGCTGGTGCACAAGCTGATCGAGCAGGGCGGCTTGCGCCTGGAAGATCGCGTGGCGGACTACATCCCCGAGTTCGCGGCGCATGGCAAGGGTGGTGTCACGATTCGACAGTTGTTGGCGCACCGCGCTGCGGTGCCGGCCATTCCCAATGTCACGCCTACGCCCGAGATGCTGCGCGACTGGGATGGGGCGGTGCGCATGCTATGCGAGGCCAAGCCGTTCAACACGCGCTTTAAGAAGCAGGCGTATCACGCATTGACCGCAGGGTTCATCGTCGGCGAGGTCCTGCGGCGCCGAACCCGGCGTGAGCTGCCGGTACTGATGCGTGAATGGCTCGCCGAGCCGCTGGGCTGCCAGTACCTGACCTATGGCTTGGCACCGGAGTTGCGCGACCGCGCACCCGCGCACCATTGCACTGGGCCGCGTCCCACCTGGCCGATCACCGCGTACGCCAAGCGTGTAGTCGGCGTTAGCTTCGAAGACGCCATCAATGCGTCCAACAACGAGGCGTTTCAGTCCACCGTAGTGCCCGCCGGCAACATCTACGCCACTGCCGACGAGGCTGGCCGCGTGTTCCAGATGCTGCTGGATGGCGGCGAGTATCAGGGGCGGCGCGTGCTGCAGCCCGATACCGTGCGCGAGGCCGTTAGCCCGGTGGGTCGCATCCAGCTTGATGGCACGCTGATGATGCCGATGCGCTATTCAGCCGGCTTCATGCTCGGTGAGAATCCCTTTGGCCTGTACGGCCCAGGCACTCGGCGGGCGTTTGGCCATCTGGGTTTTGTCACCGTGATGTGCTGGGCTGACCCGGCACGCGATATCTCGGTGGCGTTGCTCAACACGGGCAAGTCGATAGCGCCGACCGGCTTCGCGCGCTTGGCTGGCGTGCTGGCCGCAATTGGCCGCGCGTTCCCGGCACGCAAGGACAGTGTGCGCTAGCGCGCCGGGCCGCCGAGCGCGGTCAGCAGTCCCAGACTGATGAAGATGGCGCCGGACAGGTAGCGCCCCAGTGCACGCGCACCGTGCGCGCGCATCAGACGCGGCGCCATCCACCCGGCGGCCAGCGCGTAAAGGCTGTCGGTGATGGCGGCAATGGCAACAAACAATCCCCCAAGCACGATACCTTGCAAAATCAGGTGAGCCTCCGCGTGCATGAACTGCGGCAGGAAGGCGGCAAAGAACACTGTGGTCTTCGGGTTGAGCAATGCCACCCACAAGCCATCACGGAGCACCGACGCCGTGGTGCGCTCACCAGCCGGTGTCACGATCGGTGCTGACGGCTTCGGCAGCCAGGCACGCAGACCAAGCACGATCAGATAGAGCGCCCCGGCGTACTTCACCGCCAGAAACGTCCAGGGAAGGACTGCAAACAAGGCGGCCAGGCCGAGCGCCGCGGCTAGCGCGTTGGCCAGATTGCCCAAGGCCACGCCGGCTACCGAAGCCAGCCCCGCCCAGCGGCCCTGCGCCACGCTGCGAGTGACGATATAGATCACGCCCGGCCCCGGCGTGACGGCCAGCAGCAGGCTGGCCAGAACAAAGCTCAGCAGTTGGGGTGCGGCGGGTAGAAACGCGTGCATCTATCTGCGGGGGGGCGCCGTGGCGCTACAGGTGCTGCAGCAGCGCTGCGATGCCGGCGGTGCTTACCGCCTTGCTGAAATAGAAGCCCTGTGCCTGATCGCAGCCATGCTTGCGCAGGTAGTTGAGCTGGATCTCCGTTTCTACGCCTTCGGCGATGACCGCCACCTTCAGGCTGTGTGCCATGGAGATGATCGCATCGATGATTGCGGACTCGGATGAGGGCTCTGTCAGTTCGGCGACGAAGGAGCGATCGATCTTGATCTTGTCGATCGGGAACTGCGTGAGATATGACAGGCTCGAATAGCCGGTGCCGAAGTCATCGATGACGATGCGCACGCCGAGTGCGCGCAGCCGGTGCAGAATCTCGACGCTTTCCTCCGGCGTCTGCATCAGCAGGCCTTCGGTGATTTCCAGTTCCAGCTGGGCGGGATGTATGCCGCTTTCGTGGATGGCGCCGACCACGACATCCACCCAGCCGCTGTGCTGAAACTGGCGCGGCGAGACGTTGACCGCCAGCATCAGGCGGGTGCCGTACTCGCGCTCGATCTGCATGATCTGGTAGCAGGCTGTCTTGAGTACCCACTCGCCGATCTGCAGGATATGCCCCGTCTCCTCGGCCAGCGGTATGAACTGTGGCGGCAGGATGTTGCCGAAGTAGGGATGCTGCCAGCGAATCAATGCCTCCACACCCACGATATCGCCGCTGGCGACATCGATCTCCGGCTGGTAATGCACGTAGAACTGATTGCCGTCGATGGCGCCCTGGATCGCGCCGATCAGGGTCAGTTTCTGACTTGCCTGTTCGGACATGGCCTGATCGAACCACTGGATATTGCTGCGGCCGGAATTCTTGGCCGCGTACATGGCGGTATCCGCATGCTTGATCAGGGTGGCGGCATCGGTTCCGTCCTTGGGATAGATGCTGCCGCCGATGCTGGGTGTGATCAGCAATTCATGGTCGTTGATGCTGATTGGCAAGCCCACGCTATGTGCAATGCGTTCGGTGGCGTTCTGCAGATCGTCAAGTGTGCCGAAGTCATTCAGCACCACTACGAACTCGTCGCCGCCCAGACGGGCGACAGTATCTGCGCCCCGCATATGGCTCTGTATGCGTTTGGCGACCGCGAGCAGGAGATCGTCGCCGTAGTGGTGTCCTAACGTGTCGTTGACGCGCTTGAAGTGATCCAGGTCCAGCATCAGCACCGCGATCTGGCGCTTGGCATCGTGTGCACGGTCTATCGCCTGATTCAGGCGGTTCAACAGCGACAGACGGTTGGGAAGCCCGGTCAGTGCGTCGTGATGCGCCATGTGCAATATGGTCGCTTCCGTCTGCTTTCTCTGGGTAATGTCGCTGAGCACCACGACCGCGCCGATCTTCCTGCCGGCGGCGGTCATCAGCGGGCCGCCGCTGCAGACCACCGCCCGTCGTTCGCCGCTGGTATGCACGACGACCAGCTCGAAGTTTTCCACCACCTCACCCTGAAACGCGCGATACAACGGCAACCGCTCGGTGGGCAGGGGCGTGCCGTCGGGGTGCAGAAAGTGCGAATACTCCGACCATTGGTTGCGCGCTATAGGGCGATCCGGGAGCCCAAGAATATCGCGGGTGGCGCGGTTGAAGATCGAAACGTGTCCATGCTCGTCGCAGGCCACAATGCCTTCACTCAGGTTCTCCAGCAGCACATCCCGGAACTCGCCTTCTTTCTCCAGCGCATCCAGCGCATGTTTGCGGTTGCTGACCATGTGATTGAAGGCATCGGTGAGATCCCCGAGTTCATCACCGGACAGCACCGCAATCCGGGTGTTCAGGTCGCCCTGGTCGGTTAACGCCACCCCTTGCTTGAGCAGCTTGATCTGCGAGTGAATTTGGCGGGACAGGAACCAGACAATCAGTGTGCCGATTGCCAGCAGCAGTACCGCTGCAGTGATGATCACTGAAAGCGCGATGCGTTCGACCAGTCGCGCGCCATCGCCCATGGCGCGGGAGAATTCGCGCTCTATCGGGGTGACCTCCAGATTGATTGCTTCAATCTGAGCGCTGAAGGCGCTGCGCTGTGCCTCGCTAAGGCCGCCTACGTCTTCGGCTGCCTCAATCTGCCGGGCAATCCGGTCAAGCTGGAGGATGTAGGCATCCGCGCGCTCCCAGATGGCAATGGCGGCGGCAAACTGCGGAACATCCCGCAGGTGGCGGTACAGAAAGATGATGCTGGGAATGTCTTCCCGGGTTAGGCCGCCCTCGATGAATCCTGCGGTCACTACGGAGGGGTCATAGTGCGGCTTGGCCATTTCCAGCCGTGCTTTGCGATCACCCAGGGGATAGGCAATGGCCTCCTGGAACTTGTCGAGGTACTCGGGCCTGGACAATCCGGCGTACTGCGTCAGGTAGTAGACCGCGTCCTTCTGCCCTTTGGACCACAGGCCTTCGCCTTCGACATAGGCGCGTGTGCCCTTGATGATGAACAGACCGCCCCAGGCTACGGCAACCAGCAGCGCCATCGCCACGGCCATGACCGCAACCATCGCAACCAGTTTCTTGGCGATTTCCAGGTCGCGATACCACGCAACTATCCCTTTCTTGCGTCGAGACTTGGCCATGGTGGAGCCTGAGCGTAGCGGCAGGGCCTATCCGTTGCTGCCGCCCACGACAGAGTGACGGGGTCGCCAGTGTCGGTGGTGCCGCAGGAGCGTGATTGGGATGCTCATGCTGGATGCTATACGGGACAGCGCGGCAAATACAAAGTCCGCCCGGCCTGTCAGCTATCCGGAAATGACATCCGGTGGCTGCGGCCAATCCGCGCGCGCTGGGTGGCGGCAACGCCAGCGCGCCTTGCAAACTCCGGCCACTGCGCCACCGCGGTTTGCACCTCTTCGAGTATCGCCTTGTCACGGCCGCGCTTGATCATCGCGGACTTCGCGGCGGCCTTGAAATCGGCAAGCGTAAAGCCGTCCTGCTTGCCATTGAGACTCATCTGGTGCGTGGCGGTCCACAGGCCGGTCGGGTTATAGCTGTAGGTCAGATCAAAGGCCGGGGCCAGTGACCATTGCCCTTGCGGGTCCATCAGAAACGCGATGTTCTTCACGTGATCATCCTGATTGCGTGCCACCACGTTGAACAGCATGCGACGGAACTGTTGCTCGACCGCAGCCATCGGCAGGCCCAACTGCCGGATCACCATGAACGCCTGTTCATAAGCGTATGCGCCGGCGGCGTTGAAGTCGAAATGCGCCAGCGCCGCGAGCGATTGCATATGCAGCTTGTGGCCGTTGGCCAGCCGGTCGAAGCGGCGGGTCATGAAGTGTCGCCGGCCGTTCTCCTCCAGTAGCCGGCACTCGTTCATGGTGATGCCGGCCGCCTGCGCCATCATCGAATACGCGTACTCGATAGCGCCGTAGCCCTCGGGGTCTTCCAGCTCCTTGTCCTTGTTGCCGGTGACGCCGTCGAATTTCAGCAGCCAGTGACCAAAGCCATCACCCGCCGTGATCTGTCCGGAGCGTACTTCATTGGTTTCCGGGTTCCACGCAATCACCGCCTTGGCCCGGGCGCCGCCGGCGGATGTGCCCACGCGCAGTATGTCTTGCAGCGCACGTTGCTTGGCCATGCTGCGGAAGCTGCCCTTTACGGCATTGCGGTGAGAGAGGACATCCGAAGCGAGCCGCACCAGCGCGTCGACCTCTATGGCCGTGGCCTTGCGTGGTTGGGGCCCCTGCGCTGGTGCAAATTCCAGCGCGCCCATGCCACGGGTGCCGGTGTAGCACAGGCGCTCCACCGCGTTGAAGCTGTCGGCCTTTCTTCCCTGCGTTGCCAGCCAGGCGTCGATCAAGGCATTGCCGAAAGTATCGGGCAGGGAGTCGGCCAGCAGTCCCGGCAGCCCGTGAAAGCTGTTGCGCGGGAGCGCGGGGAATTCATAGACGCGATCGCTGAGCGGCATGGTCAGCGGTGAGAGTTCGATGCCACTGCCGACAAAGGCCGGGTCGTACTGAAACGCGGCGTGTTCGCGGCCCGTCACCATGGATACCGCGCCGATGCGACGCCCCCACAGGCGAACCTCGGCAATCACGAGGGTTCACCCCAGGTCCATTTCTTTGCCGGAGTAGCGGACGCCGCCTTGCTGCCGCTGGCACGCCGACGCTTGCGGCCTTGCAACTTCAGTTGAGCTATCGGGCTGGGCGCGGTCTCGGGAAGCAGGGTGTCAAACCCTTCGATCAGACCCAGCACCCGGCACACCCGTACAAAGCCTGAAAGCTGAGTTGCCGCGGCGCCCAGTTCCAGCCGCTGTACTGTGCGCAGGCCCAGCCCCGCCTGCTCCGCGAGCTGCTGCTGCGTCAGGTTCCTGGCCAAACGCAGTTGCGCCAGCCGTTGCCCGATCAGCTTCAGCAGCGCATCGTC
>JBFJKG010000090.1:0-7259 GCA_041635075.1 Solimonas sp. | reverse complement strand
GCGATCAACAGGCGCACGCCCCAGTACAGCACGAGTACCGCGCCAATGACGCCGACGATCAAGCCCAGCAGCGAGGTCTCGACGACCCAGTCGTGAATGCTGATCAGCACATAGCCGGTTTCCTCGCGCAGAAAATGCGCCGCCGTCGCGGCAATGGCGAAGGCCAACAGCAGTACCAGCAGCCAGCGGATCATTGCGGCAAGGGCTCCATCTGCTGACGCAGCAGGCTCAGGCTGTTGCTGATTTCCGGCAGCGGCGGCGCCAGATCCAGCGGCAGCAGACGCGCCAGCTCAGCCTGCGCAGCGATGACGCCGGCATCTTCATCATGGAAGTAGTCGTTCAGCCACTGCGCCGCCGACTCGCAGAGATCACGGAACGTCACCGCATCACCGCGAAGCAGCGCCATGCGCGCCCCTTCGAGCTTGAGCGCAAGAATCTCGACGATCAGCGTCTCCTGCTCGGCGCTCAGCAACCGCGGCGACGGCCCGGTGTTGCGGCGCACCGCAAACAAGCTGGACAGCGCCTCGCGCACCGAGGCAACAAACCGCTGCCCGCGCGAGGCGTCTGCAGCAGGCGCCGGCGGCGCAGCGCGCTGCGCCTCGAAGCGCTGGGCAACGCGCGCGGCCAACGGCAGGCGCGGCACGCGGGCAATCAGACTGGCCAAGGTCAGCGCCGCACCGGTGACATCGGGCATGGCGACGGCGCGCAGACTGGTGCGCTCCTGCGCCAGCGCCTGGCGCACCGGAAACAGACGCGGATCGCGCAGCTGCGACAGCCGCGCATCCGCGGCATCCAGTGCCGCGAGCGCGGAACTGCGATCACGCGCCAGTTGCAGACGGTCATTGGCGAGCATCAGCAGTTGCTCAACAACGGCGAGCTGGAAGCGGGTGCGGCCACCGCTCAGTTCCTCGCTGAGATCACCGACCAACTCATCATGCGCGGCGATGCGGCTGGCGAACTCGGCGACATCGCTGGCGGTGCGTTGGCCGCTGGCGGTCAGGTCAGCCTGACGGCGCTGCAGACGATCAGCCTGCACCTCCAGCGCGTTCACATCCTGCGCCATCTGATGCAGCAAGGCGTCCTGCGCGGCTATCGTGGCATTCAGATGCTGGTTGTAGCGCCAAAGGCCATACGCAGCGGCTGCGGCCAGCGCCAGCAGCACCAACGCCAGCCACCAAGGCGCGCCGGTCGCCTTGGCGGAATGCGGGGCCGCGGGTTCGGTGCGCGCGTCCGAGGACTCTGTCGCGGGGCCGGCTTCGGGCAGTGGAGTCGTTTCGTCGGTCATGCAGGGTCTCTGGGGGCGGCCTCAGCCCACCAGTGCTCCAGGCACTGTACATAGGCCGCATCGGTGATGGGATCGGGCACTAACGGCACCCGCAGGAATCCCAGTTGTTGCGCCTGTTCTACCACACGCTGGCTGGGCACCACTAGCTGCGTGCGCAGCAGCGAGGGCCGCGTTGCATCCGTGGTCAGCAGGTGCAGTCGCTGCAGGGCCTCGCCGCTGGTGACGACGGCCGCCTGGACTTGGTCCAGCGCCTGCGCAACCGCCTCTTGCGGATGCGGCAGCGCCACGCGTCGATACACCGCAGCCTTGCTCACCACCGCACCGCGCGCGACAAGGCCGTCGTGAATCCGGTCAAGACCGTGCTCGCCCGCAACCACCAGATACCGATGCCCGGCGACATCCTGCAGTTCGGGCAGCGCCAGCACCCCATCGCTGGAGTACGCCGATACCGGCACTGCAGGCGACTGTCCCAGCGCCTGCAACGCTGCCGCGGTGGCGGCGCCGACCGCAATGCAGGGCGGCCAGACCCCAGGGTCCAACTCTGCAGCAAACTTCACCGCATTGGTGCTGGTGAATATCCAGGCGTGCGCATCCCGGTGCGTCTCGAACAGGCGTTTGGCCACGGCCGGAGTCCGCGCCGGCTCAATGACCTGCAGCGGCAGGCGCTGCACGTCGGCGCCGCGCGCGGCCAGCAGGCGGCACACGAGTTCAGCCTGAGCAGCGGGCCGGGTGACCAGAATCCGCAATCCGCTCAGGGTTGGCCGGCTGTCCACCGCTTTCAGACCTGCAGACCCAAGCGGCTCAGAATGTCGCGCGCGCCGGCATCCAGCAGCCGCTGCGCCAGCTGCGCGCCGAGCGCGGCCGCCTCGCTGACGTCGCCTTCTATGGCATCGCGAACCTGAACCCGACCATCCGGGGCCCCCACCAGTCCCTGCAACCGCATCCGAGTACCGGTTATGACGGCATGGCCGGCAACCGGCACCTGACAGGCACCGCCGAGACGCGCGTTCATCGCGCGCTCGGCCGCCAGGCGAATCGCCGCGCCCTGATCATGCAGCGGCTGCAACAGCGCCCGCGTCTGCGCATCATCGGCGCGACACTCAATGCCGACGATGCCCTGCCCGATCGCCGGCAGGAATCGCTCACTGTCCAGCGCCTCGCTGATGCGCGCGCCCAGACCCAGCCGAATCAAGCCGGCGGCGGCCAACAGAATGGCGTCGTACTGACCCTCCTCGAGCTTGCGCAGACGCGTGCCGACGTTGCCGCGCAGATCCCGCACCTGCAAGTCCGGACGCAGGGCGCGCAGCTGGGTCTGGCGCCGCAGGCTGGAGGTGCCGACTATCGCAGCCTGGGGCAGGGCATCCAGCGAGGGGTAACGCAGGGACACCAGCGCATCGCGCGGATCTTCGCCTTCCAGGAAACAGACCAGCGCCAAGCCGTCGGGTTGCTGCACCGGCACGTCCTTCATGGAGTGCACGGCCAGATCAGCGCGGTGCTCCAGCATGGCCTGCTCCAGCTCCTTCACGAACAGCCCCTTGCCACCGACCTGCGCCAGCGGCGCCGACAGCAGTTGGTCTCCCATCGTGGTCATGGGCACCAGCTCCACCACCAAGCCGGGATGGGCGGTGCGAAGCCGTGCGGCGACATGTTCGGCCTGCCACAGTGCCAATGGGGATTCGCGCGTGGCAATTCTCAGGGTAGCGGGCATCAGAGGTTCATCAACGGTTGGGGCGACTGGCATCTGCGGGTAACGACCCCGCAAGCATAGCCTGCGCCGCCGCCCGAACCGAACGATGCCCCGCGCGTGAGCCGCGCGCCGGGAATCAGGACTCGGTGAGAAACCGCCTGACCTCGGCCAAGCGGCGGCGTGAAACCGGCAGCGCGTCCGCCAGATGCTTCATCCGCAGCCAGTGATGTTGCTCGCCCTGGCGATCCCGTTCGAGGCTGGCGATGAAGCGGGTGTTGACCAGCGCCTTGCGATGGATGCGCAGGAACCAGGGTTCGAAATCGGCCTCCAGGGTCTTCAGCGACTCCTCGATCAGCACTTCTCCGTGCAGATGCTTGACCGTGGTGTATTTCTGATCGGCGATAAAGCAGACCACATCCTCGCTGGGCACACGTACCAGACCATCCCGGGTCGTCGCGAGAATGTGTTCACGCTTGGGCTTGCCCCCTTCCGGCGTCGGCGCTGGCTGCGGCTTGTGGGCGCGCGTGGGCTTGCGCACGCGCTGTAGCGCGTCGCGCAGCTTCTCCATCCGGATCGGCTTGAGCAGGTAGCCCTGCGCGCTGGCATCAAACGCCGACAGCGCATGCTCGGAGTATGCGGTGGTGAAAATGACGGCGGGCGGGACATCCATCTCCGCCAGCTGACGCCCGACCTGCAGACCGTCCATGCCACCCATGCGGATGTCGAGCAGGACCAGATCAGGCTCCTCCTCGTCGATGACATCGAGCGCGGATTCACCGTCGCCGGCTTCGCCGACCACCTCATACCCGGGGAATTCCTGCAACAGCCTGTGCAGGCGTTCTCGCGCCAGCGGTTCATCATCCACGATCACTACGCGCATAGCGTGCGGCTCCCCTCGTTATCCTGCACCGGTGTCGGCGCAGCTGTGTCGTTCAATCCTGCGGACTTTCCTTGCTGGATTCCTTTGGAAGAATCAGCCGCGCCCGGAACAGTCCGCCCTCCAAGCGCAGATCACGGCCCAACTCCAGCCGCGCGCGCTCACCGTAAATCAGGTTGAGTCGCTGGGCAATATTATCGACCGCGACGCGGTTTCCGGAAGAAGGTCCGGCCGCCTCCAGCGGCATCGGGTTGGTCACCTCGATCACCAGCCGTCCGAAAATCTCGCGTGCCGCCACCCGCACCGCGCCGGTGCCAACCAGCTTCGAAATGCCATGGTGAACGGCATTCTCGATCAATGGCTGCACCACCAGCTTCGGCACCGGCCACTCCAGCAACGCTTCCGGTATATCCCACTCCACACTGAGCTTCTCACCCAGCCTCAGCTTCTCGATGCGCAGGTACGCGTGGCACAGCCCGATCTCCTCCACCAGCGGTGCCGTCATGCCGCGCTTTTCGAGGCTGGCACGAAACAGGTCAGACAGATCCTCCACCATCATCTCGGCGTCATCCGGCCGCACCTGGATCAGCGCGGCCAAGCTGTTCAGCGCATTGAACAGGAAGTGCGGACGAATGCGGGCATTCAGCGCCTGATATCGCGCCTCGCCCTCGGCCTGCACCTGCATGCTCCACTGGTGGCGCACCCAGAAGTAGCGCAACAGCAGCAGCGTCACGATGGCAGCAATGCAGCAATGCCGCATGACGAACTCGACCCGCGCCTCGGTCGGCAGCATGAAGGCCCAGTTCAGCGCGTAGCTCACCCGGTAGGCAATGTCGGCAATGAGCATGACGATCAGCACCAGCATTCCCCAGCACACCACAAACATGACGCTGGGTCGCGCCAGATTGAAATATCGTCGAGACCAGCACAGCGCCGCTGCCGAGCACAGGCCGATCCACTGCAGATACAGCGAGACCAACACGAAGCGCTGGGCGGTCTGGCCGTCGCTGGCGCCGCCTCCAAGGGTCAGCACGATGGCCACCAGCTCCATCGTGAACGCCAGCGACAGGATCGCTCGCCCTTTACAGAAGTTGGGGATCAGGTCAGCAGAGAAGTGACTTTGGGGTCGGATGCGCTCCACGGCGACAGGTTCGCAGGCGGCCGCCATTGCGGCAAGTGATATCTGCAGCGTGCCGCTCCTGCCATGCCCGTCGGGCCTATAATCGCGTGCCCTGCCGCCGCCCTCCTAGAACTGCTCCACCATGACCCGCTCAGGCTCGCCCACCGATCCGAAACCCGCTGCCAAGCTATGGGGCGGCCGCTTTGCCGAAAGCACCTCCAGCCTGGTCGAGGCGTTTTCGGAATCGGTCAGCTTTGACCAGCGCCTGTATCGGCAGGACATCCGCGGCAGTCAGGCGCACGCGCGGATGCTGGCCAAGGTCGGGGTACTGAGCGCAGCGGATGCCGACGCGATCGTCAACGGACTTGACGGCATCCTCGCCGACATCGAGGGCGGCCGCTTCCAGTGGAGCGAAGCGCTGGAAGACGTGCACATGAACATCGAGGCGCGCCTGACCGAGCGGATCGGCGACGCCGGCAAGCGCCTGCACACCGGGCGCTCGCGCAATGATCAGGTCGCAACCGACATGCGCCTGTATGTCCGCGATTCCATCGACGGGATCGTCGAGCTGATCGGTCGCGTGGAGACGGCATTGCTGGACTTCGCCGAGCGCGAAGCCGACACCGTGATGCCGGGTTTCACCCACTTGCAGATAGCCCAGCCGGTCAGCTTCGGCCACCACATGCTGGCCTGGCGCGAGCAGATGCTGCGCGACCGTTCGCGCCTGCTGGACTGCCGCAAGCGCATGAACCTGCTGCCGCTGGGTGCCGCAGCGCTGGCGGGTACCGTGTATCCGATCGACCGACATTTCGTCGCCGAGCAGCTGGGCTTCGATGGCGTCACCGAGAATTCGTTGGACACCGTCTCCGATCGTGACTTCATGATCGAATTCTGCGCCGCTGCCAGCCTGATCCTGGTGCACCTGTCGCGCTGGAGCGAAGAGCTGATCCTGTGGGCAACGCCGATGTTCGCCTTCGTGGACCTGCCGGACCGCTTCTGCACCGGCTCCTCGATCATGCCGCAGAAGAAGAACCCGGATGTGCCGGAACTGGTGCGCGGCAAAACCGGGCGCGTCATCGGCAACCTCAACGCGCTGCTGGTACTGATGAAGGGCCAGCCGCTGGCCTACAACCGCGACAATCAGGAAGACAAACCCCCGGTATTCGATACCGTCGATACCGTGTCCATCTGCCTGCAGGTCTATGCCGAGATGATTCCGCACATCGTCGTGCGTCGCGAGAACTGCCGCGCGGCTGCCGCCAAGGGCTTCTCAACAGCCACCGATCTGGCCGACTACCTGGTCAACAAGGGCCTGCCGTTCCGCGACGCGCATCATGCGGTCGGTAGCGCAGTCGCCTATGCCGCCAAGAAGGAGTGCGAACTCGCCGCCCTCTCGCTCGATGAGCTGCGAGGGTTTTCTCCGTTGATCGCCGACGACGTCTTCGCCCACATCACGCTTGAAGGCTCACTCAACGCACGTAACCACTACGGCGCAACCGCGCCGTCTCAAGTACGTGCCGCGATTGCACGGGCGCGCGCAGCAGCGCAATAGCTTCTAGGGTCCGCTGGGTGCTGGTTTACAGAGCCGGGCGCCCGCAGACAGGCTGACCAGATACGCGATCAGATCAGCGCGATCCCCAGGCTCTGGCGCCAACTTCACCAGCATCGTGTTACCCGGCACCATCGCGCCAGGATCCTTCAGCCATTGGTCCAGCCGACCGACGTCCCATGCGATGCGCGCTTTTCGCAACGCGTCGGAATAGTCATAGCCCGGCTGAGTCCCCGAATAGCACCCGACCACTCCACGATGCCGCGGCCCTGGGCCGTTGTCGTCGGCGTCGTGGCAGGCTCCGCATCGGGCCTGGTACAGCTCGGCGCCCCGCGCGGCATCGCTGGCCTCTACATCCAATACTGCGAGTGCCAGCGTCACGGCGGCCGCGACGCCGAATCCAGTCCATCCTGTTTGCATATTGATTGGCTCCTTCGTCGACGGACCGCCAGCGCGACAGGCTGGCGGCCGCCATCAGGGTTGAGGATCGCAATCAGGCGCCAAAGCTCAGGGTCTGCTGCGGAAGCGACTCGCCCAGCGCTTGGGTCAGCGCGGTGTAGTGCATGGTTTCATCAGCCACCAGGCGTCCGGCCACCTTTGAAAGATCGCGATTGACGAAGCTCGGCATCACACCGAGATAGGCGTTTACCGCGCCAAGCTCCAGGCGCTGTGCAAGCCGCAGCACATCACTGCCGGTCTTGATCGACTTGACGTTGAGCTTGGCGCTCTGCTGGTACTCAG
>JBFJKG010000089.1:0-7282 GCA_041635075.1 Solimonas sp. | reverse complement strand
GTGAACGGAAAGAACGACGGGCGGAAGCGCATTTCCACATCACGCTCGAAAAACCGCGACTGAAACATCTTCAGGTCGTACTTGAGGTCTGCAAAGCTGACCTTCTCGGCGACATACAGACCCTCGATCTGATGGAACATCGGACTGTGGGTGCGATCCGAGTCAACCCGGAACACGCGGCCAGGGCAGATGATGCGGATCGGAGCCTGCCGCTGCTGCATCGTGCGAATCTGCACCGGTGAGGTGTGCGTGCGCAGCAGGCGCGCGCCGTTCATCACATAGAACGTGTCCTGCATGGCCCGGGCCGGGTGCGCCTCGGGAATGTTCAGCGCCGCAAAGTTGTGGAAGTCATCCTCGATCTCCGGGCCTTCTACCGTTTCGAAGCCCAGATCGCCGAACAGCTTGCCGATACGCTGGATCGTGCGGGTGATCGGGTGCAGTCCGCCGAGGTGCTCACCGCGGCCGGCCAGACTGACGTCAATGGCCTCGGCGGCCAGGCGTTGCTCCAACTCCATCGACGCAATCACGGCCGCACGCGCGTCGACGACTTCGATGATGGCCTGCTTGACCTTGTTGACGCGTTCACCGAAGGCTTTGCGTTCATAACCCTGTAGCGTCGCCAGCTGCTTCAGCAGCTCGGTGATGCTGCCTTTCTTGCCCAGCAGCTCCACGCGCAAGGTTTCCAGCTGGCGCGCATCAGCCGCAGCGCCGACATCGGCTTTCGCCTTTTCCAGCAATGCTTGGAGTTGGTCGCTCATTTCTGTAGGTCCGGAAAACAAAAAAGGGGAACGGCACCGCCGCTCCCCTCTTGAAACAACAATACGACAGCGGATCGCTTAAGCGGCGAGCTGGGCCTTGGCCTGGGTCACCAATGCGCTGAATGCCGCCTTGTCGTTCATGGCGAGGTCCGCGAGAACCTTGCGATCGAGGGCGATACCGGCCTTGGTGAGCCCATTGATAAATCGGTTGTAAGGCAGGCCGAGTTCCTTGGATGCCGCACCAATGCGGATGATCCACAGCGAGCGGAACTCGCGCTTCTTCACCCGGCGGTCACGGTAGGCGTACTGGCCGGACTTGATGACCTGCTCTTTGGCAGATCGGAACTGGCGCGATTTGGCGCCGTAATAGCCCTTGGCCTTGGCCAGGACTTTCTTGTGTTTTGCGCGAGCGGTTACACCACGTTTGACGCGTGCCATTTAAGTTCTCCGATTCGATTGGGCGCTAGGCGTAGGGCAGCATCTGCCGGACTTCGCGGACGTCGCTGGCATGCACCGGCGCCTCACCACGAAGCTGACGAATGCGCTTGCCCGACTTCTTGGTCAGGATGTGGCGCTTATGCGAATGGGAGCGCTTGAAGCCGCCTTTGCCAGTCTTGGCAAAGCGCTTCGCCGCGCCTTTCACGGTCTTGAGTTTCGGCATGAATAACTCCTTTCAGGTCGATATTGCCGGTTTCACATCCCTGCCGAGGGAGCTGACCGGGCCCGTCGCGAAGCGGCGGGACTTCCTTCTGATGCAAACGCAGAGGAACCGGGTCCCCAGCGTCTGTTTGCAGCAAAAACCTTTAAGCGACGGGCCGCTTCTTCGGTGACATCACCATCACCGACTGACGCCCTTCCATCCGCGGGAACTGCTCAATGACAGCCAGCTCGTTGAGTTCGCCCTTCAGGCGCTCAATGACCTGCATGCCCAGCTCCTGATGCGCCATCTCGCGACCGCGGAAGCGCACCACAATCTTTACCTTGTCGCCTTCTTCAAAGAAGCCCTTGATCTGGCGTACCTTGTGCTGGAAATCGCCGTCCTCGGTGCCGGGGCGGAACTTGATCTCCTTCACCTGGATTTGCTTCTGCTTCTTCTTTGCAGCGTGGGCGGCCTTGTCCTTCTGATAAAGGTACTTGCCGTAATCCATGATCTTGCAGACCGGCGGATCAGCGTTCGGCGAAACTTCTACCAAGTCCAGGCCATTTTCCTCGGCCTTGGCGATGGCATCGCGTGTCAGCATTACGCCGACCTGCTCGCCGTCGGCATCAATCACTCGCACGCGTGGCACCGTTATCTGGTGGTTGCGTCGGTCATCACGTTCTGCAGCGATGCTAAGTCTCCCAAGTCAAACCCGTTTTCAGGCCGTAATCTGGCCTTTCCAGCCACCAAAACCCCGGCGCACGCGACAATCCGCCGCAAAAAGGGCAGGGGTAAGGGGGCGCATTGTAAGGAGGCGGCGCCGCGTTCTCAAGGGTTGTCGTGCAGACCCGGCCACGACGGGGCCAAACCGGGGGGCTTTAATGCCACCGGAAAATCCCAATTGGAGGGGTATGCACGCCGATCGCTACCTTCAACCCAGTCTGTTCATCTCACATGGTTCGCCGATGCTGGCGGTAGAGGAGGACGCGGCGACGGCCGCCTGGGATCGGATCGGTGCCGGTCTACAGCGTCCGCGCGCGGTGGTCGTGGCCTCAGCGCACTGGCTGACGCCGCACCCGATGGTGGGGGCCGCTCCCCAGCCGGCGACGGTGCATGACTTTGGCGGCTTTCCCGATGACCTGTATCAGGTGCAATACCCTGCGCAAGGTGATCCTGAGTTGGCGGCTGGCTTGGTCGCGCAACTGCGCGATGCCGGTTTCGCCGCCGCCGCCGACCCCTTGCGCGGCCTCGATCATGGCATCTGGGTGGTGTTGCGCCATCTGTTCCCGCAGGCAGAGGTGCCCGTGGTGCCGCTCTCCCTGCAGCCGGCGGCCGGGCCTGAACATCACTACCGGATGGGTTTGGCCTTGGCCGACCTGCGCCGGCAAGGGGTGCTGATCCTCGGCAGCGGCGGTTACGTGCACAACCTCAGGGAGTACTTCGAGGGCTTGTACCGCAATGGAGAGCCGGAGCATGTGCGGGCGTTCCGGCACTGGATGCGCGTCAAGCTGGAACAGGGCGATATCGAATCGCTGCTGCGGTATCGTGAGTTGGCCCCCCATGCGGAGCGTGCGCACCCGACCGACGAGCACCTGCTGCCGTTGTTCGTGGCGCTGGGCGCCGGCGCCGGTGCTGCGGTGGAGGTGCTGTACGGCGGCGTCAGCGAGGGTGTGCTGGGTATGGATGCCATCGCGTTCCATCATCGGGATTCAGCACAGTCAACCGGAGCAGGAAATGCCATTTGATCCGCCAGAAATTCTCCCCCAAGGTGCAGTTCAGGTCACCGACGCGGGCACCGGCAAGTACGTTCAGCATGTGCGACTGGGTCGTCACCTCTATGTGGCCGACGAGCCCGAAGACGTCGGTGGTGCGGACGCCGGGCCTAACCCCTACGACTATCTGCTGGCCGCGCTGGGCAGCTGCACCAGCATGACGTTGCGCATGTATGCCGAGATGAAAAAGCTGCCCCTTGAGCGGGTGGACGTGCGCCTAAGTCACCGCAAGATACATGCGCAGGACTGCGCGGAATGCGCCACCAAGGATGGCAAGGTGGATGAGATCGAACGCAGGATCGAGTTGATCGGCTCCTTGAGCGACGAGCAGCGGCAGAAGCTGATGGAGATCGCGGACCGCTGCCCGGTGCACCGGACGCTGAAATCGGAGATCCGCATCGTTACGACCGCAGCTTAGGTTCGCAGGTGGATCGCCATTCCAGCGCCCAGCAGCTCCAAAACCGGGTTTGCCGAAGCGCCGGCCGCACTTGAGTCCGAAGGCATGAAGGAAAAGGATGCCGCTCGCCGTAGATCAGGCATATGGATGTTTGCCAGCAGACCGGACGACATTGGGGCTCCGGCAAGGCTTAACGCCTGAATCGTACCCGGCTAAAGTGCGGCGAGCCTTTCGGGAGAACCAAGCGATGAGTCGCACCGTATACCGTGGTTTGCTGTGGCTGCTGGCGCTGCTGTTTGCGGCCGGCTTTGCGGCAATAGTGTTGCCTGCTTACCTGGCTGACCGGCCGGGCCTGTTCGCTGCGTTTGCGGGCGGCTTCGTCAACCCATATGCCAGCGGCTATGCACTGGATGCGATTCTGTGCTGGTGGGTACTGGCGGTTCTGGTTGCTCACGATGCG
This sequence comes from Solimonas sp., assembly GCA_041635075.1. Lineage (GTDB taxonomy): Bacteria > Pseudomonadota > Gammaproteobacteria > Nevskiales > Nevskiaceae > Solimonas. The sequence goes on along the minus strand of JBFJKG010000089.1, from coordinate 3,255 downwards.
CATGCGCACGGAATTCGCCGGGGCTGGATTGCGTTGCTGCTGGGCATCGTTCCCGGCGTTGCCACCGGCTTTGCGGTGTATCTGCTGATGCGCTCCAGACAGATGGAGGCGCGTGAGGCCTAGGGCCTCAGGTGAGCAGATTGCTGTGCCGCCGCTCCGGGGGTCGCTGCAACAGGGGCTCCAGCCGAGGTAGGCTTTGGCATTGAACTGGGTAACGGGATGATTGACATGACACGTTTACTGATCGCTGCGATTTGCGGCTTGATAGCGCTGCCGGTTCTGGCGGCTGAGGGCATGTGGACTCTGGACAACCTGCCGCGCGCGGCGCTCAAGGCTGACTATGGCTTCGAACCGGACGCCGCCTGGGTTGACCATGCCATGAAGTCCTCGGTGCGGCTTGCAAGCGGTTGCTCCGGCTCCTTTGTGTCCAAGGACGGTCTGGTGTTGACCAATGCGCACTGCGTACTCGGCTGCGTGCAGCAGTTGTCTGATGCGCAGAGCGACTACGTGAACAAGGGGTTCGTCGCGAGGTCACGCACGCAGGAGCTGCAATGCCCTACCGAAGAACTCAACCGTCTGGAGCAGATCACCGACGTCAGCGCGCGCATCGAGAAGGCCACCGACGGCCTGACCGGGCAGGCGTTCAACGACGCCAAGAACGCAGAGCAGGAGCGCATCGAGTCCGAGTGTGTCGGCGACGCCCAGGCGACGCGACGCTGCGACGTGGTTGATCTGTACAGCGGTGGCCGTTACCACCTCTATCGCTACCATCGCTTTCAGGATGTGCGCCTGGTGTTCTCGCCCGAGTATGCAGCCGGCTTCTTCGGCGGCGATCCGGACAACTTCAACTTCCCGCGTTACAACCTCGACATGGGCATGTTGCGCGCCTACGAAGATGGCAAGCCGGCGGAGGTGAGCAACTACTTCAGGATCAATCGTGCGGGCGCCAAGCCGGGTGAGTTGACCTTGGTAACCGGCCACCCCGGGAGTACCGATCGTCAGCTGACGGTGGCGCAGTTGCAGCGGCTACGGGATGTCGACCTGATCAACACCCTGCTGTACTACGCAGAGCGCCGCGCATTGCTGGCGCAGTACAGCCGCGCCAGCGAAGAGGCCGGGCGACAGGCGCAGTCGGATCTGACCTTTACCGAAAACAGCTACAAGGTGTTTCGCGGCGAGTTGTCTGCCTTACTCGATCCCGATGTATTCGCACGCAAGCTTAGCGAGGAGGAGCAACTGCGAAAGGCCGCCAGCAGCACGGTGGCCTGGGACGCCATCGCCAAGGCGCAACAGGCCTGGCGTGAGATGCAGGCTCCGTATCTGATGATCGAGCGCCAGCGCGCGTTGTACTCCGAGCACTTCCGCATCGCTCGGCATCTGGTACGTGCCGCAGAGGAGCGCACCAAGCCCAGCGATCAGCGTCTGCCCGAGTATCAGGATGCGGCGTTGCCGAGGCTGAAGCAGCGCCTGTTTTCGAAAGCGCCGATCTACCCGGAGTATGAGATCGCCAAGCTCGGCTGGTCGCTTTCGAAGTTGCGTGAGGCGCTGGGGGTCGATGACCCCTTGGTCAAGCTGGTGCTGAAGAACGAGTCACCGGAGTCACTGGCTGAACGTCTGGTGCGCGCCACTCAACTCTCCGATGTCGCGGTACGCGAGCGACTCTGGGAGGGAGGCGTGGAGGCCATCGCCGAATCGAAGGATCCGTTCATCGTGATGGCGCGCGCTCTGGATCGCGTTTCGCGTGATCTGCGCACCCGCTATGAGTCGGACGTCGAGGCAGTGGAAGAAAAGAACGCTGCAATCATCGCCAAGATCCGCTTCGATCAGCTCGGCACCGGGGTGTACCCCGACGCAACGTTTACCCTGCGGCTGTCCTACGGAGAGGTCAGGGGCTGGAACGAGAACGGCAAGCCGGTGGCGCCGACCACCGATTTCGCCGGTCTTTATGCCCGACAGACGGGGTTTGATCCCTATGCCTTGCCGCAGGCCTGGTTGGACGCCAAGTCACGCATCAAGCTCGATACGCCATTCAACTTTGTGGCCACCAACGACATCACCGGCGGCAACTCGGGCAGCCCGGTGATCAACCGCAAGGGCGAGGTGGTCGGCCTTGCCTTTGACGGCAACATCCACTCGATAGGTGGAAGCTACGTCTACGACGAGCGCCTCAACCGCATGGTCGCGGTGCACAGTGCAGGCATCATCGAGGCGTTGGATAAGGTCTATCAGGCAAAGAACCTGATCAAGGAACTCGCGCCGCGTTGAGCGGTCTGGCCGCTTAGCGTCGTGGCTTGCGCAGCATGACGCTAAGCGGACTGTCCGGCGGCGGATCGCCGTCGTAACGCAGTTGCAAGGCCTGCAGGCGCACACGCTCCAGTGCGTCAACGCAGGCCTGCACTTCCGGCTTCTTCAACACCCCCAGGATCTGGTGGCGGGTTTCCGCCAGCACGTTTTCGATATCTGCGCAGGCGGCAGCGGCCTTGCTCGTGAGCACCACGTGATAGGCACGACGATCCTGCGGGCAATGGCGGCGCTCGATCCAGCCGTCGCGGCTGAGCCGATCCAGCAGACGCACCAGGCTGGGGGCCTCGATGCCCAGCGCGCCGGCCAGCATCGCCTGAGTCAGCGACTCATCGGCCCGGTACAACACCAGCAGCGGCCGCCAGCGGGCCGCCGAGAGGCCCATGGGCTCCAGGCGCCGATCAATGATGTCGTGCCAAAGGCTCGCGACGTCGCGTACCAGATGGCCAAAACTCTGTTCCGGGCATAACGCAGTCATCAGATTCCAGGGATATTGCTTGCAGGCTAATAGTTAGCACGCTAACATTGATTGCCTGAGATCTGCAACCTGTGCCCCGGAGTGCCTGCATGAACCTAGTCCGCCTTACCCTTTGGCCGATGCTGCTGATCGCCCTGGCGGCCTGCTCCAAGCTGGAGCCCCCGGCCCCGGCACCGGCGGTCGTGACCGCGCTCAAGGTGGAGCCGCGCGCGGCGACAGTGACCGCCGAATACGTGGCGCAACTGGATGCCTCCAACACTGTCGAAATCCGCCCCCGGGTTGGCGGCTTGCTGGAGCGGCAAGTGGCGGTGGAAGGCCAGGCCGTCAAGAAGGGGCAGGTGCTGTTTGTGATTGATCGCCAGCCTTACGTCGTGGCGCTGGAGCAGGCCAAGGCGGCGCTGGCACAGGCGGAATCCGGGTTGCAGCAGGCCGAGCGCGATCTGGCGCGTGTGCAGCCGCTGTCGGAACTGGACGCG
>JBFJKG010000088.1:0-7330 GCA_041635075.1 Solimonas sp. | reverse complement strand
CTCGGCGTTCAGGGCATGCGGCCGGTGCTGGCGGAGCCTCGCGCCGGGAGTGTTGCGGCGGCGGCTGCGCTGCGCGAAGGCGAAGCCATCGTCGCCGTAGGCGATGAGAGCACACCGCAGTGGACTCAGTTGCGCACCCAGATACTCGACCGCGTATTGGGCGGTGGCCAGCTTCCGGTGACGGTGCAGGGTCGTGACGGCGCGCGCAGGGTGGTGGTTCTGGATCTCGCCGATGTGCGACTGGATCCTGAGTTTCTGTTCGATGACCTTGGCCTGCAGCCGTATCAGCCACCGGTACCCGCACGGCTGCAGGAAGTCGTGCCCGGTGAGTCGGCTGCCGCTGCGGGGTTTCTCCCGGGCGACTTGCTGTTGAGCTACAACGGGGTCGCGATCACCTCGTGGCAGCAATGGGCCAGCTGGTTGCGGGCACATCCCGGAGAGGTTGCACGCGTGGAAGTGGAGCGTGACGGGCAGCGCTTGGAGATCGAACTGATCATCGGCCAGCTGCATCAGGGCGACCAGACCATAGGCCGCTTCGGTGCAGCCGTGGCGCCCCCGGGGGACTTGTGGCAGGATTTGCGCGCTGTTGACCGGCTTGGGCCAGTTGAGGCGCTGCCGGCTGCGGTAGTTCAGACGTGGCGCATGTCGTCGCTGACGTTGCGGATGCTGGCACGCATGATCACCGGCGATGTGTCGGTGAAGAATGTCAGTGGCCCGATCCAGATTGCGCAAGTGGCTGGATTTTCGGCGCAGGTCGGGCTGGTGTCCTTCCTGAGTTTCATGGCCATCGTCAGTGTCAGTCTCGGTGTGCTTAATTTGCTGCCGGTGCCGGTATTGGACGGCGGCCATTTGCTGTATTACGTCGTCGAAGCGATCAAGGGATCGCCGGTTTCGGAGCGCGTGCAGGAAGCGGGACAGCGGGTAGGGCTAACGCTGCTGGTAATGTTGATGGGGCTGGCGTTTTATAACGACATCGCACGCCTGTTGAATTGATCAAACATAAAGACTAAAGAACCGGTGAAACGACTCAAGACTCAGAAAACGGCCATTGCCGCCGCGCTGGCGTTGCTCGCGCTGACTGGCCGGGCCCATGCTTTCGAGCCCTTCACCGTCTCCGAGATTCGCGCTGAGGGCTTGCAGCGTCTTGAGATCGGCACGGTGCTGACCTACCTGCCGCTTTCGGTTGGCGACACCGTCAACAACGGCACCTCAAGCCAGGCCATCCGAGCGCTGTATGCCTCGGGCCTGTTTGAGGATGTGCAGCTTGCACGCGACGGCAATGCGCTGGTCATCATTGTTGAAGAACGGCCGGCCATTTCGAGCTTCACGCTCGAAGGCAATGACAAGATCGGCGGTGACGAACTGAAGCAGTCGCTACGCGATCTGGGCCTCGCCGACGGCGAGCTGTTTCGCCGAGAACTGGTGGATCAGGTGGAGCAGGAACTGCGCCGCCAGTACTACTCCAACGGCTACTACGATGTGGCCATCGCCACCGAGTTGACGGAAGAGCCAAATAACCGCGTCAAGCTGCAGATCAAGGTCACCGAGGGCAAGGTCACCAAGATCACCGACATCAACGTGCTCGGCAACCACGTGTTTGATGATCAGGAGCTGAAAGAGCAGTTTGAGCAGCAGGCAACCAACTGGATGCCGTTCCAGCGCACGGACCGCTATTCCAAGCAGAAGCTGGTGGGAGACCTGGAATCCCTGCAGTCCTACTATCAGGATCGCGGGTATCTGAAGTTCAACGTCGACTCGGTACAGGTTGCGCTGACCCCTGACAAAGAGTCCATCTACATCACGGTCAATGTCACTGAAGGTGATGTCTTTACCGTCAAGGAGCGCAAGTTCTCGGGTGAGACCATTCTCAACCAGAACTTCCTGGAGGCACTGACGACGACCCGAACCGGCGACACGTTCTCGCGCAAGCAGGCGACCGACTCGGCCGATCGTATCGAGGCGGCGCTATCGGACATCGGCTATGCGTTTGCGGAAGTGACGCCCATTCCCGAGATTGATGAGGCCAACAAGCAGGTAGGCATCAACTATTTCGTCCAACCGGGCAAGCGTGCTTACGTACGCCGCATCAACTTCATCGGCAACGCCGGCACCAACGACGAAACCTTGCGTCGCGAAATGCGTCAGCTGGAATCGGCGCCGTTTTCAAAGTCTTCGGTCGAGCGCTCACGTGTGCGTCTTGCGCGCTTGCCATTCGTCGAGGAAGCCGAGGTGGATACCCGGCCGGTTCCAGGTAGCGATGATCTTGTCGATCTCGTGTTCAAGATCAAGGAGCGCCCGCCAGGTTCGGTGCAGTTCGGCGTCGGGTATTCCGGCGCTCAGGGCTTCCTGATCACCGGCCAGCTGACGCACACCAATTTCCTCGGCACCGGCAATCGGCTCGACTTGTCGCTGGAGAACAATACGATCTCACGCGCGGTCAACTTCTCGTGGACAGATCCCTATTTCACGGAAGACGGTGTCAGCCAGACGATATCGGCTTTTTACCGGGAGTCGGAGTCGGTCATCCGCTACTCGTCAGGCTTCAATTCGAACATTGTCGGTGCCAATCTGACGTACGGCATCCCGCTGTCGGAATACGTTGTGCTGCGCGCTGGCGTGGGCGTAGAAGAAGTAGCGATGGAGACGTTCGCCGGCAGTACCTCGGATGAGGTCCTGCAGTTTGTCGTCGACAACGGTGCCCACTTCTCGACCTACCAGATCCGGACCGGCATCAGCTACGACACGCGTAACCGCACCTTCTTCGCCAGCCGCGGTGCACTGCACTCGCTCAGCGTCGATGTGGCGTTGCCGGGCAGCGACCTGACCTACTACAACCTCAGCTATCGCGCGCAGCAGTACGTGCCTTTGTTCTGGAAGTTCTTCCTTGAAATGAAGGGCTCGGTCGGACTCGTGGATGGCTACGGCAGCACGGAAGGCGTGCCGCCGTACGAGAACTTCTTTGCGGGTGGTCCACGCACAGTGCGTGGCTATCGCGACGGATCTCTGGGGCCTCTGGATACGCCGTTCCAGAACCCGTTCGGCGGCAAGCTGCGGACGACGTTGCAGAATCAGCTGGTGATTCCGTTGCCGATGGAGAGCGATGGCAAGTCCACCCGACTGTCCATGTTCTTCGATGTTGGCAATGTGTTCGCCGAGCCCGGAGACTTCGATGTTGCTGAGCTGCGGCAGTCGGCGGGTATCGCGTTCTCCTGGTTCACCCCGTTCCTCGGACTGCTCGACCTGAGCTACGCCTTCCCGCTTAACGAAGAGGCGACGGACGAAGTTGATCGATTCCAGATCACGTTCGGGTCTGGCTTCTAAGCCGGCCCGACCTGTCATTTCCCATCACTACTAAACCTATAGAGAGAGAGACATGAGGATTTCCAAAAGCATCTTCTGTGGCATTGCCTTGACCGCCGCCGCGCTCAGCCTGTCGGCACATGCGCAGGCGCTGCCGGGCACCAAGATTGCCACCATTCGCTCCAACGAGCTGGCCGCGAAGGCTCCTCAGTTCAAGGCGATGCAGGACAAGCTCAAAGCGCAGTTCGAGCGTCGGCAGAATGAGGTCGAGGCGGAGATGAAGAAGTTCCAGGAGGATGGCCGCAACTTCCAGAAGGAAGCTGAATTGCTGTCAGCTGCGGACCGCGCCAAGAAAGAGAAGGATCTCAATACCCGCCGGATCGACCTCGAGTACAAGGGTCGCACCTTGCAGGAAGAGTTCCAGCAGGCTCGTGAGCAGATGCTGGTTGAGACCATGGGCAAGCTGAAGACCGTCATCGAAGGCGTTGCCAAGGAGCGCGGTGTTTCGCTGGTGGTTGAGAACCCGGTTTACGCGACCGCGGACATCGACATCACCGACGATGTCCTCAAGCGCCTGCAGGCGCCGTCGGCAAAGTAATGTAGCCACCTGCCGCAACGGCAGGCCGCTGAAGGCCGGGATTGGTTATGCTGATCCCGGCCTTTTCTATGGTCTGAGTGCGTGATTCTATGACCGCCATTTCACTGGACGAGTTGGCGCAGCGTTTCGGGTTGACCCTGGTCGGCGAGGGGAGCACCCGGATTCGCGGCGTCTGCTCATTGACTCCCGGCGCGGCCGATTGCATCGGCTTTCTCAATAATCCGGCACTGCGCCCGCAATTGGCGGCAACCGCCGCCGCCGCCGTCATCATCGGCGCACGTGACGTCGCTGCACTGGGATCGACCCCGGGGCTGGTGGCACCGGACCCGTATCTGGCTTATGCGCGGATCGCGCAGCTGTTCGACCCGGATCGGGAGTTTGTATCCGGTCGCCACCCGACGGCGGTGATCGCTGACGACGCCACCGTAGGCGCGGGCTGCTACGTGGGCCCGCTTGCCGTCATCGAAGCTGGCGCATGCATCGGCAGCGGGGTCTATATTGGTCCGCACTGTCATGTAGGCCGAGGTGCAAGCATCGGCGATGCCTGCAGGCTGACGTCCGGCGTCCATATCGGTGCGCGCGTGCGCGTCGGTGCGCGCTCGCTCTTTCAGGCCGGCGCAGTCGTCGGCTCGAGAGGCTTCGGCAATGCACGGGGTCCCGATGGCTGGGAGGAGGTTCCACAGCTAGGCAGCGTGGTCATAGGTGATGATGTCGAGGTCGGTGCCAATACCTGCATAGACCGAGGCACCATTGAAGACACCGTTATTGAGCACGGCGTTCGCCTCGACAACCTGATTCAGATTGCACACAACTGCCATATCGGTGCGCATACGGCGGTGGCGGCAGGTACCGGTATTGCGGGGTCAACCCGAATAGGATCGCGCTGTATGATTGGCGGAGCCTGTGGCATCACCGGTCATATTGAGATCGCCGACGATGTGATACTGCTCGGGCGGACGATGGTGACCGGGTCGATTCGTGCCAAAGGAATCTACGGCTCCGGCATGCCTATGCTTGAGGCCCGCGAATGGCGCAGGACGGTGGCTCGAGTACGACGCCTGGGACGCCTTGAACAACGGCTCAAGCACGTGGAGAAGCAGCTCGGCGCTGCCCTTTCGGAAGACGAGGAAGATGGACAAGACGACGTTTGATATCCGCGACATCCTGAGGATGCTGCCGCACCGCTATCCATTCCTGCTGGTTGATCGCGTTATCGCAGTCAGCGACGAGGGGCGTAGCCTTACTGCGATCAAGAACGTCACCTATAACGAGCCCTATTTTCCCGGGCATTTCCCGGGGCTGCCGACCATGCCGGGCGTAATCATGCTCGAGGCCATGGCACAAGCCTGCGGTCTGCTGGCGATCATGAAGTCGGATCTGCGCGCAGACTCCGGGTTCATGCTCTATTTTGCGGGTATCGACAACTGCCGCTTCAAGCGGCCGGTGATTCCCGGCGATACCTTGGAGTTCATCGTGCAGTTGGAGAAGCACAAGCGCGACCTCTGGAAGTTCCAGGTCACGGCTCGGGTCGGCACGGAGCTGGCCTGCACCGCCGATATGATGTGCGTGCTCAAGGACGCGCATCGTGAAACCAGTGAGGACTGAGGCCATCATGTCGCGCATCCATCCCACGGCGATCATCGATCCCAAGGCGGAATTGCATGAGACCGTAGAAGTTGGGCCCTACAGTGTGATCGGGCCTGGCGTCCGTATCGGCGAGAACAGCCGGATCGGCCCGCATGTGGTCCTGCGTGGCCCGATGACGATGGGGCGTGACAACAAGGTGTTCCAGTTTGCCTCGCTGGGAGAGATATCCCAGGACAAATCAGCGCGTGATGACGACGACACTCGCGTGGAGATCGGAGACGGCAATACCATTCGCGAGTACGTCACGATTCAGCGCGGCACCTTGAAAGAGCAGGGATTGACGCGGGTCGGCAATGACAACTGGATCATGGCCAACTCCCATATCGCACATGACTGCATCGTTGGCTCGCATTGCATCCTCGCCAACGGATCGACGTTGGCTGGCCATATCGTGATCGAGGATTGGGTGGGGCTGGGCGGGTACACGCTGGTCCACCAGTTCTGCCGCATCGGCAGTCATGCCTATACCGGTGGCGGTGCTGTTGTCCTGCGCGATCTGCCGCCATTCGTGATTGCCGAAGGTCAGCCGGCACGGCCGCGCGGCATCAACGGCGAAGGCCTCAAGCGGCGCGGCTTTTCGGCTGAAGATATCGACGCGATCAAGGATGCCTACAAGCTGATCTACCTGTCCGGATTCGTGATGGCCGATGTCAAGCTCAAACTCGCCGAGATGGCCAAGCACTCACTACATGTCGGCCGCATGCTCACTTTCATCGAGCAGTCCAAGCGCGCGCTTTCTCGTTAGCGCAGGCCGCGCTGCAAGCGTTGCATGATCAGGCAGTCGGGAGTTCGCAGGCACATGATGAGTAGCGAATCGTTGAGCGTGCCTGAGCTGAATCGAGCGCAATGAGGATTGCACTCATTGCCGGGGAGATCTCGGGCGACATGCTTGGTGCCGCGCTCATAACCGCCTTGCGTGCACGCTTTCCGCAAGCGCAGTTCTATGGAGTTGCTGGGCCACGCATGGTGACAGCGGGTTGCGATGCGATCGCCTCGATTGACGCACTTTCGGTCATGGGACTGGTCGAGGTCGTCAAGGAGCTGCCGCGACTGCTGCGTCTGCGCGCGCAGCTGGTCGCGCGCCTTGAGCGGGATCGGCCTGATCTGGTCGTCGGCATTGATGCCCCGGACTTCAATCTGGGCTTGGAGCGCCGTCTGCGTGAGCGCGGCTTGCGCACCGTGCACATGGTCAGCCCCACGGTCTGGGCGTGGCGCGAGGGCCGGGTACGCACCATTGCTCGCGCCTGCGAGCGGGTCCTGTGCCTGCTGCCGTTTGAGCCGGCGTTCTACGCACGGCACGGCATGCACGCCGACTACATCGGCCACCCCTTGGCTGATCAACTGGACAGCTCCGTTTCCGTCGAGGCTGCGCGCACGCAGTTGGGGCTGGACCCGGAACCGTCGCTGGTAGCGATCATGCCGGGTAGCCGTGGCGGAGAGGTTCGGCATCTGGTCCAGCCCTTCGTGCAGGCAGCGCGGCTGGTTTGCGCACAACGACCGGGCACCCGGTTCATTACGCCGGTTGCCAAGCCCGCCTTGCGCGAGGCGATCGGCAGCGCGATTCGCGAGCATGCTCCAGAACTGCAGTGGACATTGGTCGACGAACAGTCGCGCCTGGCGATGCAGGCAGCGGATGCAGTGTTGCTGGCCTCGGGTACCGCCACGCTGGAATGTCTGCTGCTTGGTCGACCGATGGTGGTTGCCTACCGCACTTCCGCGTTGACCGCGTGGTTGATGCTGCGTGCCGGACTGCTCAAGACCCGCTATGTCAGCCTGCCGAATCTG
>JBFJKG010000087.1:0-7510 GCA_041635075.1 Solimonas sp. | reverse complement strand
GGCTCGGCTGCTGCGGTGGCAGCGCGGGTGGTGCCAATGGCTGGGGCCAATGATGGCGGTGGATCCATCCGGATTCCGGCGGGCCATTGTGGGCTGTTCGGCCTGAAGCCTGGCCGCGGGCGTACCCCGTGGGGGCCGCAGTATGGCGAGTTGATGCACGGTGCAGCGATGAATCACGTGGTCTCCCGCAGCGTGCGCGACAGTGCGGCGATGCTCGACGCAACCCACGGCCCCGAGGTGGGATCCTTGTATCGAATCGAGCCGCCTGAACGCCCGTATCTGGAGGAACTGAGTCGTGCGCCGGGCAAGCTCAAAATCGGCTTTACAGCTCGATCACCGATCGGCAGCGCAGTGCATCCGGAAGCCGACAAGGCGGTGCGCGATGCGGCGGCGCTGCTGGCTTCGCTTGGGCACCATGTCGAGGAAGCCGAACCTGAGGTCGATGGCCTGCAGTTGGCCAAGGATTTCATCGTCATGTGGTTTGCAAACTGCGCTGCGACGGTTGATCAGATCAAGCTTCAGACCGGAGCCGGTAACGCCGGCTTCGAACTCGATACCTTGGCAATGGCGGCCTTCGGCCACTGCACAAAGGCCAGTCACTATGTCGAGGGCTATCTCCGCTGGAACGAGTACACCCGCAAGCTCGGAGAATTTCACCAGCGGTATGACCTGCTGCTGACGCCGACAATGGCGTTGCCCCCCGCGCGCATCGGCGAGATCCGTACGCCGCCTTGGCAGCATGCGGCCTTGCGCGTGATCCTGGCGCTGGGCCTCGAGCGGCTGCTGCTGGCGACCGGGATCATCGAGCAGATGGTGCAGGAGAACCTGAAATGGGTGCCGTTCACCCAGCTTGGCAATCTCTCGGGCGCACCGGCGATGTCCGTGCCGCTGCATTGGACCGAGTCCGGCTTGCCTCTGGGCGCGCATTTCGTGGCGCCTCACGGTGGCGAGGGCTTGCTGTTCCGCGTTGCGGCACAGCTGGAGCAGGCTCGCCCTTGGGCTCAGCGCCAACCCGCGTTGTAGGGGCTGTCCACGATGGCGGAGACGGATGGCAGTGGCTTGCCCGCAGACTTGGTGCTCGCGTTTCAGCGCGCGGCGCCCGCCCAGTTGGCGGCGGATGCAGAGCGTGTCTTGTCCGCCAGCTGTTTCCTGCGCGCGACCCTGGAGACGCAGCTGAAGGCCGGCGCCGACTTCAAGGCCTATGCCCAGACCTTACCCGGCGGCAGCTACGCACAGTGTTTGCTGCCACTGGCAACGAGCGGCGATGAGGCCGACTTCATGCGCGCACTGCGCCATGTGCGGCGCGCGGAAATGGCACGCATTGCCTACCGCGATCTGGCGGGTCTTGCGCCACTGGACGAGACACTGGGCAATCTGTCGGAGCTGGCTGATGCCTGCGTTGAAACGACGCTGAGGTTTGTCGAAGCGGCTTTGCAGCTTCGCTACGGTTGCCCTTGCAACGAGCGCGGTGAGCGAATCCGGCCGGTGGTACTGGGCATGGGCAAGCTGGGTGGCCGCGAGCTGAATTTTTCCTCGGATATCGATCTGATCTTCTGCCATACCGATGCGGGCGAGACAGACGGTGAGCGCAGCATCAGCAGCGACGAGTACTTCTCGAAGTTGGCCCAGCAAGTCGCGCGCCTGCTGGCCAGCCCCACCGAGGATGGCTTCGTGTTTCGCGTGGATACGATGCTGCGGCCCTTCGGATCGGCCGGTGCGTTGTCGGCCTCGTTCGCGGCCCTGGAGGACTACTACCAGGTACATGGTCGTGAATGGGAGCGCTACGCGCTGATCAAGGCGCGGCCGGTCGCCGGCGATCTGGCGGCCGGTGAAGCTTTGCTGGATACGCTGCGCCCCTTCGTCTACCGCCGCTATCTCGATTACGACGCCATAGGCAACCTGCGCAACCTCAAGCGGATGATCGAGGAGGAGGTCCAACGCAAGGGTCTGGACGACAACATCAAGCTCGGCGCTGGTGGCATCCGTGAACTGGAATTCATCGTGCAGTCGTTCCAGCTGGTGCGGGGCGGCCAGGAGGCCGCCCTGCGTGATGCGCGATTGCGTCCGGTGCTGCGCCATCTGGGGCAGGTAGGCCACGTTTCCCCGGAAACCGCGGCAGAACTGGATGCTGCCTATGTGTTCCTGCGCCGGGTCGAGAATGCGATACAGATGTATGCCGATCAGCAGGTGCACGCTCTGCCGGTATCGGCGGATGCGCGCGCCGCTCTGTGCGCCGGACTCGGCTACTCCGAATGGCCGGCGTTGCTGGCCGAAATCAACCAGACTCGAAAGCGGGTCCAGCACCAGTTCCAGCAGGTATTTGCAGAGGAGGGGGGCGAGGCCGAGCACAGCCCGCAGCGCGCGCTTGTGCACGCTCTCTGGACTAAAAGCCTGGAGCCGGCGGCGGCTGTCGCCGCAGTGGAAGCGGCAGGCTTTCGCTTGCAGCCGCAGGCTGTCTGCGATGAGTTCGAGGCCCTGCACGATGCGCGGTTGGTTCGCGGCATGCGCGAAGATGCCGCGGGCAAGCTGCTGGATCTGCTGTCGTTGCTGTTTGACGAGGCATTACAGCAGCGCAAGCCTGATGTGGCGCTGATACGCACGCTGAAGCTGGTGCAGGCGGTCAGCGGTCGCGCGACCTACCTGACCCTGTTGCGCGAGAATCCCAGCGCGCGCAACCAGCTGATGAGATTGTGCGCCGCCAGTCCATGGCTGGCTGATTTCATTGTGCAGTCACCTGTGCTCCTGGACAGCCTGCTGGATCAGCGAACCCTCTATGCGCCGCCAGACCGAGCGGAGTTGGCCGCCGAGCTGCAACGCCGCTGCGCAGACTTCGGGCCCGATGACACCGAGGCCGCAATGGACATGCTGCGGCGCTATCAGAAGGAAATCACGCTGCGGATTGCAGCGGCTGATTTGGTCGAGGCCCTGCCGCTGGTGCAGGTCAGCGATCGCTTGACCTGGCTGGCTGAGGCGATCGTCGCCCAGGCACTGGAGTTCGCCTGGGCCGAGATGCGCGCGCTCTATGGCCAGCCGCTGAGGTCCGACGGCGAGGCGGCCGGATTCGCAGTGATCGCGTACGGGAAGCTGGGCGGCATCGAGCTGGGCTACGGCTCGGATCTCGATCTGGTATTTCTGCACGACTGCGATCAGTTGGATGAAGATAGCGTCGGTGGTGCACGCGGGATCAACAACGGCAGCTACTTTGCGCGTCTGGCGCAGCGACTGATCAACTGGCTGGCGACGCAGACCCCCGCAGGGCGGGCCTACGAGGTCGACATGGAACTGCGACCGAATGGGCGCTCCGGAATGCTGGTAGCCGGCCTCGAAAGCTTTGTGAATTACCAGCAGACATCGGCCTGGACCTGGGAACATCAGGCGCTGACGCGGGCGCGCTGGATTGCTGGAGACGCTCCGATAGGCCAGCGCTTCGAGCAGGCGCGGCTGCAGGTGCTAGGGCGCGCGCGTGACCCGGCAGCGTTGCGTAGCGAGATTCTGGAGATGCGCCGCAAGATGCGCGCGAGCCTGGACAAGTCGACGGTCGACCGCTGGGACATCAAGCAGGGACGGGGTGGACTGATCGACATCGAGTTTCTGACTCAGTTCCTGGTCCTGCGCGACGCCCACCGGCATCCTGAAGTGGCGCGCTGGACCGACAACTGGCGCCAGCTCGAGGCCTTGCAGCAAGCGGGTGCGGTAGCGGCTGCCGACAAGGCCACGCTGATCGAATGTTACCGGCAGTATCGCGCCTGGGCGCACCAGCGTTCGCTGCAGAATGTTGCGGCCTTGACGCCCGCGGATGCCTTTGTGGTGCAGCGCAAGCAGGTTGAGGCCCTTTGCTTGGAGATACTGGACAGGCCGGCGGCTAAGATGTGACTACATTCGGCGCGTCAGACCGCGTAAGCTCGGCGCCGACTCGCGGGTCGTGCTGAGCGATACGGACGAAAATCGAGCCGATACTCGCGGTGCGGAAACATGAGCTGCGGCACTTTCTCGAAGCGTGGTCCTCGAGCTGATCAAGCGTACCTCAGGATATGAAGGTTAATAGCAATCGAATCGCCATCTTTCTGGCGACCTCCGGCCAAAGTGGAGTTGATCGCTCCGCCAAGAATCTCATTCCCGCTCTTGCCCGGAGAGGGTACGAGGTTGACCTGCTGAAAGTGCGGAAGCACGGTCCGAATTTGGGCGAAACACCTCAGGGCGTCCGCGTGGTCGAACTGGGTAGCTCCCACGTCTATTCGTCCATCCCTCAGATCGTGCGCTACCTGAGGCGCGAGCGGCCCGCTGTGTTATTTGCGGGCAAGGATCGAGTGAACCGAGCGGCGCTGTTCTCCTATTGGCTTGCGCGTATAAGTGGAATCCGGCTGGTGTTCTGGGTTGGAACGCCGGTATCTCAGGAATTGGCTCACCGCAGCGTGCTCAAGCGATGGAGCCACAGGTTCTGGATGCGCATTTGGTATCGCTTTCCGGATGAGATCGTAGTGGATTCGCCAGGCGTCGCAGATGATCTGCGCGCATACGCTGCTTTAGGCGACAAGCGTATGACCGTCGTTCCCCACGCCGTCATTCCACGCGAGTTGTTGGAGCGCAGCCCTGTGGTCCCAGACCACCCCTGGCTGACGCGCAAGGAATTGCCTGTGGTGTTGGGCGCGGGAGAACTGTCTGGCGGGAAGGATCATCCGACCCTGATACGCGCATTCGCTCGCGTTCGCGCCGACCGGCCGTGCAGGCTGATCATTCTTGGCAAAGGGAAGTTGCTGGAGCCTTTGCGCCAACTTGCCGCCGAGTTGGGAGTAGGCGGCGACGTCGATTTTCCCGGCTATCGTAGCGACATCTACGCATTCATGGCGCATGCCGACATCTTTGTTTTGACTTCGCTGCGCGAGGGCCTGAGTTTCGTCCTGATCGAGGCGCTGGCCTGCGGAACACCCGTCGTCTCGACAGACTGTCCGGTAGGTCCGCGCGCGGTCCTTCAGGGAGGGCGCTACGGGCCGTTGGTGCCCGTTGGCGACGTCAATGCCGTTGCAGCGGCAATCAATCAGGTCTTGGACTCGCCGCCAGGCAATGACTACCTGAAGCAGGCGGCTCGCGGATACGAGATCAACTCAGCTGCTGCCGCCTGGCTCCGGGCGGTGGGTTTGCCCGAGCAGGGTCAGGCGGCTGCGGACTGACAGCCGCGCATGCGGCGCCCCTCAACGAGGCAGCATCCGGAATATCAGATTGTCTCCGCGGTGCTCGCGTGTGTGCGGATGGCGAGCAAGTGCGCGATCAACGATGGCGCTGGAGTCCGGACGAAAGCGGTCGTGCAATTCGATGATCAGCATCCGGGTGCGGGATAACCAGGCGTCGCAATCCGGATCTGAAAGCAGTTCGCACTCGCCCCCTTCAATATCGATCTTGCAGATGTCGATCTGTTCGGCGCCAAACTGCTGCATCAGCGTCGGAATGGTGGTCGCCTCAATGGCGCCGGGTGCGGGTCCATCGCGCTCAATCAGGCGGAACCCGGATTTCACATCAGTCGGATTATCGATCTGCAAGTAGGTCGCGCGCGGCCATAACCCCTTCTTCAGTGCCGTGACCTGGGACAGCCCTTCCAGATTCTTCTGCAGCTGCTGGAAGTTTGAGTCCTCTGGCTCAATCGCCACGATACGGGCGTCCGGATAGCGCGCCGCGAAGAACGCAGACGTGTAACCAACGTTGGCACCGGCGTCGATAATGAAACGCGGTGGTGGCTCCAGGGGCAGTTCGTATTCACGGTCGAGCAGCACATCGCTGAACATGTTGCGGTCGGAAGTGCGCGGCCGAATCCAGACCTTGCGAACACCAGGGGGCTCGAGCTCGAAGTCGCTGCGCGCGAACTTGGAAAGTAGATATAACCGCAGGCCCGATCGTAGTCCCAAGACTTTCACGTACTTTTTCAGGCCTGATGCCATATTCAATGACTCAATTAGGATCGTGTTGTCGAAAATGGCGATGCAAGCGCATTCAAAACCGACCTGCGGATGGCCTGCGTGATCGCAATTTCGTTTGGAGCGCTATATTACTGCCAGTAGTATAGGCGGGCCATTGTGGCCAACTCGAAGCCCCGCATTGATCCGGATGCCCTGTGCTGCTCTCCAACCGTTACAACTTTCTGTACGTCCATATTGCCAAGACCGGCGGCACCAGTGTGCGCGCCGCGCTGAAATCGCTGCAGTGGAAGGACCCTTACTATCTGGCGCAGTTCGTATGCTCGCGCTTGTCCCATCTGACTGGACATCGCATCGCCGCCAAGCTGCCGCGGCACGCCAAGATCATTGCCGCGCAGGAAATGCTGCCTAAGGAGTTCTTCGGCGGCCTTTACAAGTTTGCGTTCGTGCGCAACCCATGGGACTTGCAGGTGTCGAGCTACCACCACCTCAAGCGCGAACGGCCGCACTTGCTGGAAGGTCATGAGAGCTTTGCGGATTTCACACGCTGGAAGCTCAATCCTGAGCGCCCCTATCAGTACCACCTGGATACGGCGGTCACGCTGCAAACCGATTACCTTGTCGATCTGCATGGGCGGTTGCTGACGGACTATATTGGCCGTTACGAGAGCCTGCATGCTGACTTTGACCATATCTGTCGAACGCTCGGAGTGCCGACACCGGAGCTTCCGCATAAGCGTCAGGCGACCGACCGCGGCCGAGACTATCGAAGCTACTACGATGACGAATTGGCCGAGCAGGTCGGGCAGTATTTCAAGCGCGATATCGAACTGCTGAGCTATCGCTTCGATCCCCCTGCCGCTGCCTGACAGAGCGCATCCCATGTGTGGAATCGCCGGCATGGTGTTGCGCGCGGGGCAGGTCGCGGAGTCTGACTTGCGACGCATGGCCTCGACGCTGACACATCGAGGACCGGAAGATGCCGGCACTTATGTGTCGGCCACGTTTGGGATCGCCCATACCCGTCTGGCGATCATCGATCTGGCGGGCGGCCACCAGCCGATATTCGATGCGCAGCGTCGCTATGGTTTGGTCTGCAACGGCGAAATCTACAACTATGTCGAGTTGCGCGCTGAACTCGAAGCGCTAGGCCACAGGCCGCACAGCGGTTCGGACAGTGAGGTGGCTTTGCACGGATTTGCCGCCTGGGGGCCTGACTCCTTCAAGCGACTCAACGGCATGTACGCCTATGCGCTCTACGACCATCACGAGCAGGCGCTGTGGCTGGTGCGCGACCGTCTCGGCATCAAGCCGCTGTACTACGCCCAACTACCTGATCGGGTCCTGTTTGCCTCCGAGCTCAAGGCGTTGCTGCCGATGTTGCCGCGGCGCCAGGCGCATGCACCGGCGCTGGCCCAGTTTTTCCAGAATCAGTACTCCACCGGCGACGAGACGCCGATAGCCGGCGTGCGTCGGGTGCCGGCCGGGTGTGCCCTGCAGATCGGCTCCGACCTGAACCTCAAGCTGCATCGCTACTGGTCTGCGACCGACGTGCAGCCGCGCGACGACCTGGGTTATGAGGATGCACTCGCGGAATGGGAGCC
>JBFJKG010000086.1:0-7540 GCA_041635075.1 Solimonas sp. | reverse complement strand
TCGATGATCTCGCGTGAGGTGGTACCACGCACGATCGAGTCGTCCACCAGCAGCACGTTCTTGCCGCGAAACTCCAGATCGACCGGATTGAGTTTCTGGCGCACCGATTTCTTGCGCTGCGCCTGACCGGGCATGATGAAGGTGCGGCCGATATACCGATTCTTGATGAATCCTTCTCGGTAGTTGACGCCCAAGCGCATAGCCAACTCGGCGCCCGCGACGCGCGATGTATCCGGGATCGGAATCACCACATCGATGTCGTGATCCGGCCACTCATTGAGGATCTTCTCCGCCAGCTTGATCCCCATACGCAGCCGCGCCTTGTAGACGTAGATATCGTCAATGACCGAGTCCGGTCGCGCCAGATAGACATGCTCGAAGATGCACGGCGAATAGACCGGGTTGGCGGCGCACTGGCGCTTGTGCAGCTTTCCATCCAGCGTGATCAGCACGCCCTCTCCGGGCAGGATGTCTGCGATCTTCTCGTAGCCCAGCGCATCCAGCGCGACCGACTCGGACGCAATCATGTAATCCAGACCTTTGGCGGTCTCACGCACACCATAAACCGCGGGACGAATGCCATGGGGGTCGCGGAAACCAACCACACCGTAGCCGGTAATCAGGGCAACGCAGGCATAGGCCCCCCGGCACCGCTGATGCACGCCGGAAACGGCGGCAAACACATCCTCCGGGGTCAGTCGCAGCACGCCCCGCTGCAGCAGCTCATGGGCAAAGATGTTCAGCAAGACCTCGGAATCCGATTCCGTGTTCAGGTGACGGCGGTCCTGCAGAAACAGTTCCTGCTTGAGCTCCTCGGCATTGGTCAAATTGCCGTTGTGCGACAGCGAGATTCCGAACGGAGTGTTGGTGTAGAACGGCTGCGCTTCCGCCGAGGTGGAGCACCCCGCAGTCGGATACCGCACATGGCCGATGCCCATGTTGCCGCGCAGTTTGAGCATATGCTCGTCGGCATTGAACACATCGCGCACCAGGCCATTTTCCTTGCGCAGGTACAGGCGGTTGCCTTCATTGGTGATGATGCCGGCGGCGTCCTGACCCCGATGCTGCAACATCGTCAGCGCATCAAAAAGATCCGAGCTGACTACCGGGCCCTGAGAAACGATGCCTGCGATTCCACACATGTGTTAGGTGCCCGGAGAAGGAGAAGAAGATGGTGTTTGAGACGGTTGAGACTGCGCTGGCTTCAGCAATGAGAGCCAGCGCTCTGGAATGACGGTTTCCATCCCCTGGGCCAGCGCCGAGAAGGGCTCGACCAGCAGGGACTGCTGCCACCAGCGGTCATCACGTGCCCCAAGCCGACCCGCCACCAGTACGAAAACGGTCACGATCAGCGCCGCGCGCAGCAGGCCAATTCCACCACCCAGAGTACGGTCGGCGGGCGAATAGCGGCTGTCGCGTATCGCCTGCACCGCAGCGTGCGTCACCAGTACGCCGATCAGCAGGCCCAGAAAAAAGGTGCCCGCCATAGCCACCGCCTTTCGCAGGACCGGGTCGGAAATCTTGTTCGCCAGCATCGTGGCCGCTTCATCGCCCAGCCACCACGCCATCGCAAAGGCAAACAACCAGGTCAGCAGGCTCAGCAGCTCGCGCGTCAGACCGCGCCACACGCCGATCAGTACCGACAAGAGGAACACCACCAAGATGCAGTAATCCACCCAGATCATGCGGTGCGGAAACTCGAATTCAAGGGCGCGGCAATTTTACCACTGCATGACATCCGGCTGCTGCGTAATCGCAGCAATGCTTCAGGGCGCTATCAGTGCTGAGCCGGAGAATCCGGCCCCTGCGAGCGCGGTTTGGGCTGCAAGCGCGGCTTCGCGACTCGGAAACGGGCCCGCCCGTACGCGGTACAGCGTGCCCTGTGCCGACTCCATCGGCGCGATGATGCTGGCCTGCCCCACCGCGCGCAACCGATCCTGAGCCTGATGTGCGTTGCGGATGTCGGCAAAGCCACCAACCTGGACATACCAGCGCCCCCCTGCCGTCGGCGCGGGGTCCTGCGTCGCCAGCGCTGCGGGGGCGGCCACTTCCGCCGGCCGGACCGGAGCTACAGTGATGCTTTCGGACAACTTCAACCCGCGTTGCGCAGGGGTCGGGGCCGGTGCGGGTGCCGGCGACGGCAGTTCAGCGCTAGGCATCGGCTGCGGCGGCTTGGCGGCGGCCGCAACCATGGGCTTCAGCGCCTCGACGGGTGGAGCTGCCCCGGGGTCGGCAATATCACCGCTGTCTTCGTCACTTCCGGTCTGCTCAGCCGGCGCACCGTCATCGACAGCCGCCAGCGTCGGCGGCGTTGCCGCGATCGCGGGCACGGATGCCGTCGGCTCTGGCGCACCGAGATCGATGACCACGATGCGAACGCTATCCTCGGCCGGTGCGACATTCATCCGCGGCAACAGCGAAACCCCGACAAAGGCTATGCCGATCAACACTGTAGCGCCGGCCAGGCGCCGTTTTATGACTTCATTCATGCAAGGAGCGTGAGGGCTTCCGCCACCGTAAGAAAGGAACCGGTCACGACGACCAGACCGTCGGGTCCGGCTAGTGCGCGCGCCTGCGTCAGCGCGGCCCGCATATTGTCGCAGCATTGCGTCTGCAAGCCACTACCGGCGACGCGATCGGCAAGCTCGTGTGCCGAAAGTCCTCGCGCACCCGGCAAGCCCACCAGCAGCGCGTGGCTAGCCTGCGCAGCCAGTCGCGACGCGACCGCATGCGCCGGCTTGTCTGCCAGCATGCCGAGCACCACCACTTTACGGCGCCCGTTGAGATTCGAAAGGTGATCCACCAGCGCCGTCATCGCTTCCTCGTTGTGCGCGACATCCAGCAGCACCTCGCCAGCAGCTGTCCAACGGGACTCCAGACGCGCGGGCAGTTGCAGCGCTGGCAGCGCGCGGCGAATCGCAAGCACGTCGACCGATAACTGCGGCGGCAAGGCCAACACCGCAGCGATCGCGGCCGCGGCGTTATCCAGTTGCCGGTCACCGGCCAGCGCCGGCAGCGGCAGATCCTCCAGCGCCGTCTGCAGACCGCGCCAGCTCCAGCGTGTTCCCCGGCGGTGATAGTCGTAGTCCGCGCCCAGACGCAGCACCGAAGCGCCTACTGCGCCTGCAGTGGCGATTACGCTGGCGGGGGGGTCGCGCTCGCCCAGCACAGCCGGGCGGCCGGCGCGGAAAATACCGGCCTTCTCGCGCCCAATCGACGCGCGATCCGGGCCCAGCCAGTCCTGATGGTCCAGGCCGATGTTGGTCAGTACTGCCACCGTGGCGTCGACCAGATTCACCGCATCCAGCCGTCCACCCAGACCCACTTCCAGCACCTGCACATCCACCGCCGCCTCTCGAAACAGCCATAGCGCGGCCAGCGTTCCGAATTCGAAATAGGTCAATTGCACGCCCATGCGCGCGCGCTCTATGGCTTCGAAGGCGCGGCATAGCGCGGCGTCGTCGACGGCCACACCGTTGAGTTGCACGCGTTCGTTGTAGCGCAATAGATGGGGCGAGGTGTAAAGCCCCACCCGATATCCCGCCTCGCGCAGTATCAGTGCCGCCAGCGTCGCGGTTGAACCCTTGCCGTTGGTACCGGCGACGGTCAGCGTGGGCGGAGGATTGGCCTGGAGCTCCAATCGCCGGGCAACCGCCGAGACGCGCTCAAGCCCAAGCTCAATACTCCGGGGATTGAGCCCCTCCTGCCAGTGCAGCCACTCGTCGAGACTGCGACGCGCTGGCACCGGGGTCACTGCTTGGGCGGATCGCCGCCGTCGGGTGCCGCCGCGACCTTGGGAGAGAAATGCGTCAGCATGGCCAGCAGCCGATGGATCGTCTCACGCATCTCGCGACGGTCCACAATCATGTCGATAGCGCCCTTCTCAAGCAGAAATTCAGCGCGCTGGAAGCCTTCCGGCAATTTCTGCCTCACGGTCTGTTCAATCACACGCGGACCGGCAAATCCGATCAGGGCCTTGGGTTCGGCTATCAGGACGTCGCCCAGTGTCGCAAAACTGGCCGAGACCCCTCCCATCGTCGGGTGGGTCAGCACAGAGATGAACGGCAGGCCACGTTCCGCCAACTTCGCCAGCGCGGCCGATGTCTTGGCCATCTGCATCAGCGAGAACAGTGACTCCTGCATGCGCGCACCGCCGCTGGCAGCGAAGCAGACATAGGGTATGCCGTATTCCAGGCTGGCATTGACGCCGCGGACAAACTTCTCCCCGACTACGCTGCCCATGGAACCGCCCATGAACCCAAACTCGAAGGCGGCCGTAACCAGCGGCAGGCCCATCAATTGGCCGCGCATGACCACCAGCGCATCCTTCTCTTCGGTCTCCGCCTGCGCTTCTTTCAAGCGCTCGCTGTACTTACGGCTGTCCTTGAACTTCAACGGATCCTTCGGCGAGACATCGGCGGCAATCTCGTGGCGCGCCTCCGGATCAAGAAAATGCGTCAAGCGGCTGCGCGCGCTTACCGGATGATGAGCGCCGCACTTCGGGCATACCTCCAGCGTACGCTCGAGTTCAGCGCGGTACAGCACCGATTGGCAGGACTCGCACTTGGTCCACAGTCCTTCGGGGACATTGCGCTTGCGCACCCCTGTGGTGAGCAACTTCGAACCGCCCGCAATTTTCTCAAGCCAACTCATTGATCAGTTCATGCCCAAGGCCGGAGCCAGAATGTTAGCGGTTTCAACTCGACGATGCTGCGCTTGCGCGCTATGGCTGATCGAGCGCCTGCCTCAAACCGCCCAGTATCGATTCAAGACGTGCCGGAATCTCGGCGGGCCGATCCTGCAGCTTCTCGATTTCGGAGACCAACGCGCTGCCGACAACCACGCCATCCGAGATTTGACCGATTGCGCGCGCGGTTACCGCGTCACGAATGCCGAAACCGACCGCCAACGGCAACGCACTATGCTGGCGAATCTGCGCCAGTTTGGCGGCAACGCTGCCAACATCCAGCGATGCCGACCCGGTTACGCCCTTTAGCGACACGTAATAGATGTAGCCGCTGGCCTGGCGCGCTATGGCTGCGATGCGCGCCGGGGGGCTGGTAGGGGCCAACAGGAAAATGGTGTCGATACCCTGTGCCCGCAGCGGCGTCAGGTAGCGATCAGCCTCCTCCACCGCCAGGTCGACCAGCAACACGCCGTCCACGCCGCTGGCCTGGGCGCGTTCGGCAAACGCCTCGACCCCGCGTGTCTCCACCGGGTTCAGGTAGCCCATCAGCACCACCGGCGTTTTGCGGTCGGTCTGTCGGAACTCGGCAACCAGGTCCAGCACCTTCCACAGACCGCAGCCGTGGCGCAGCGCGCGTTCGCAGGCGAGCTGGATAGTGGGCCCGTCAGCCATTGGATCGGAAAACGGCACGCCCAGCTCGATCACATCGGCGCCGCCACGCACCAGCGCGTGCATGAACGCCACCGTGTGCTCGGGGGCCGGATCACCCGCAGTGATATACGGGATCAGGGCTTTGCGACCCGAGGCGCGCAGCGTCTCCAGGGTTTCAGCGATACGAGACATGGCGATTCAGGTCAGTGAGATGCCTTGCAGCTTGGCAATGGTGAAGATGTCCTTGTCACCGCGGCCGGACAGGTTGACGACAATATTGCGCTCGGGTCCGAGTTGCGGTGCCAGCTTCTTGGCATAGGCGATGGCATGTGCCGACTCCAGCGCAGGAATGATGCCCTCACCGCGGGTTAACTCATGGAACGCCGCCAGAGCTTCGTCATCGGTAACTGCGGTATAGGTAACACGGCCACTGTCCTTGAGCCATGCGTGTTCCGGCCCGACCCCTGGGTAATCGAGCCCGGCGGATACGGAATGGGTCGGCAGAATCTGGCCGTCTTCATCCGCCATCACATAGGTGCGGTTGCCGTGCAGAATGCCCGGCCGCCCTGCCGAGAGCGGCGCTGCGTGGTCGGCGGTATGCACACCCAGACCGCCGGCTTCGACGCCAAACATGGCGACCTCGGCGTGATCGATGAACGGATGAAACAAGCCGATGGCGTTGGAGCCGCCACCCACACAGGCCACCAGCGCATCCGGCAGGCGCCCAAAGCGCTCACGCGACTGCACCAGCACTTCGCGCCCCACCACAGCGTTGAAGTCACGGACCAGCATCGGATACGGATGCGGGCCGGCTACAGTACCGATCACGTAAAAGGTATCGTCAACATTGGTCACCCAGTCACGCAGCGCTTCGTTCAGCGCATCCTTCAGCGTGCGGGTGCCCGAATTGACCGGAACAACCTCGGCACCCAGCAGCTTCATGCGATAGACGTTGGGAGACTGCCGCTGCACATCCTCGGCGCCCATGTAGACCACACACTTGAGGCCCAGTCGGGCGGCTATCGTGGCCGATGCCACGCCGTGCTGGCCGGCGCCGGTTTCGGCAATGATGCGCGACTTGCCCAGATGCTTGGCAAGCAGCGCCTGGCCAACCGTGTTGTTGATCTTGTGCGCACCGGTATGATTAAGGTCTTCGCGCTTGAGCCAGATCTGCGCGCCGCCCCAGCTTGCGGTCAGGCGCTGGGCCGGGTACAGCGGGCTCGGCCGGCCCACGTAATCACGCAGATCTGCATCGAGCTCGCGAAGAAACTCCGGATCGTTCTTGAGCTGCGCGTAGGCGGCTTCGAGCTCGCGCAGAGGCTCCATCAGCGTCTCGGCGACAAACTGGCCGCCGTAAGGTCCGAAGTGACCCCCCGCATCGGGAAAGCTATAGCTCATGTCTACTATTAATTCCGTTTGTTCAGCTTCTGATCGGCGCGCTGCACTGCGCCCACAAAATCCCGCATCTTGTCCGCGTCCTTAACGCCAGGGCGCAGTTCGATACCACTGGATACATCGACAGCATAGGGCCGCAAGACGGCGATTCCGCTGCCGACATTGCCCGGCGAAAGTCCACCGGCCAATATCAGCGAGCTGCGCACCTTTTTTGCGACCACGCTGGCGGCCTTCCAGTCAAAGGTCTCACCGCGCCCGCCCATCTCACCGCGCGCATGGCCATCGAGCAACAGGCCCGCCGCCGCACGATGCCGCCGCGCCTCCTTGGCGAGCTGCGCGGGCTCTGCCATCGCAACCGCTTTCAGATAGGGCAAACCGAAGCTGGCACAGAACTCAGCATCCTCATTGCCATGAAACTGCAGCAGATCAGGGCGCAAGACATCGACTGCCTCCTGAATCGCAGCGCTATCCGCATCCTTGAACAGCGCTACTGCACTAACAAAAGCGGGTAACTTGCGGCGCACCGCGAACGCCTTGTCCGCCGTGATGTAACGGGAACTGCCGGGGACCAACACGAAGCCGATGGCGTCTACGCCGAAAGCGACTGCAGCCTCGGCATCGCGCGCGCGGCGGATGCCACAAAACTTGATTCGAGTGCGGGACACTTCAGAGCTGCGCGGGGAACCAGGGCGCCGGCGGCGGCGGAATATTGAATTCTGCCGGATATTGCGGCCCTATGAAACACAGACCCCCTGCCGGCGCAGTAATTCCGGCCTTTCTACGATCACCCCACTCAAGCACCTGTGC
>JBFJKG010000085.1:0-7543 GCA_041635075.1 Solimonas sp. | reverse complement strand
TTGTCGCCGGTTACGTAGCTTTGAAGCCACTGCACTTGGGGCCCCAATTTATTGAGCACTCCGCACGACGTTTGCGAGATTGCTTTCAACTCCGGCCCCGTGAGCTTCCCCGCTCCCGGAATCTCGCGCTCTATGACGAACTTAGGCATGACGACCTCCATTGCGTAGGTGTGAAGAGAACATCGACCTTGCCGCAAATACAGTCTGCACCTAAGAACCCCAGTTTTGTGGCAACCGCAGAATTTATGACGCTTGAGCTGGTGCCGAAGATGCTTCCAAAAAAATTGTCTGCCTATTCGTGCAGTTACGAAGGCGGAGCGCCCAAATTTATGCTGAACAGACATCTACGGCATAAGTAAAAAAGCCGGGTGGCGCAACGCGTTGCGCCACCCGGCCGGGCCACTCTTGTTTCACCGCACTACCGATAGCGCGCGCGTATCCACGGCTTGCCCTCGGCAGTGGACACGCTGGCTACAGGCATACGCCAGACAACGCACAGACCGCATCCTTGGCGACTGGCAGCAGCGCGCTGCCCTGCGGCAGCGTCGGCGGCACCGTGAGCGTTGGCGCGTCGCGTGCCACCGTCCAATCCACCTTGTAAACGGCACCTTGTGCGTCCATGCGGTCCTCCCCAAAGGCGTACTCGCCGGTGGGCACGTCGTAGTACACCGTGGCTTGGGCCGATGGCAGGGTGGCGGCCAGCGAAGGCAGTGCGGCGGTGCCCAGCAGTGCCGTCAGGTTGTCGAAGAACGTACCCAGCGTGGTGGTGCTCAGGTTGTGCCAGCGCACCACGAACAGGTTGTTATGGCCCGCCCGTACTTCGGCCACGCGATAGCCCGCCGTGGGGCCCATGCCCCAATCCTTCACGGCGGCCAGCGGCGCGCCTAGGGCAACAGGCTCACTCTGCCGCAGCGGAATGTTGCCAAGGCCCAAGGCAGCAAACGCGGTGTTGACGGTATTGACCGAGCTGCTCGCCGGTACCGCCGTCTGCATGCCAAAGAAACTGACGGGCGGCGCTTGCGTGGTTAGATCAGCCACGCCGGTGCCGGGCGCCAGCGTTTCCAGGCCGCCAACACCCGCAAACGGGCTGACCAGCCACTTCTCGCGCGGGCCCTGCGTCCATACCGTGCCCAGCGCGTCGTATACCACCTGCAGGACATCGGTAGCCGTGGCGCGCGTTGGAAATACGCCGGCATTCAGCGGGTAGCCAAACGTATAGGTCGCGTTGGTGGCCAGCACCTTGTCGAGCATGCTGGTCACCGTGCTGGTGCTCATGCTGGGGTTGGTGCTGGTGGGCACGGCGCAGCGGCTGACGCCCAGGAACACCGTCGCGCGCGTGCAGGTCACGGTGACGGCCACCTGCAACGACACGGGGACGTGCACCGCAATGGCGTCAGTCAGTACGTTGCTGTCCAGCGCGGTCAGCACCAGCGCATCGATGTCGGTGCCGGCGGTCAGGGTGTATGACGTTCCAACGGTAACGCCAGCGGTTAGCCCGGGGACAAACGGCGTGCCGGTGGTGACGGTGGGAGAGACGGCGGACTTGGTGTACGTGCCGATGGCGCGTGCCGAGCCCGGCAGCATCCACGGCGCCAGATCAGGTGCGCCATAGCTGGCCACGACCCATGACAAGGTCACGCCCAGCCCGTAGGTGTTCCAGAGCTGAGGCAGCACCGGCTGCGCAGGGTCCACTGGTACGCTGGGAATGGCCGGCAGGTCAGCCGCCGCTTTCTGCCGTGGCTGTGGCGTGCGGGGGCCGTTGGTCGCGGTGCCCACCAGTGAGCGCACAAATGCATCGGCAAACTCGGCCATGTTGGCTTTGGCCTCGTCACTATCGGCATCAGCCGAGTTGTCACGCAGGAATTTGGCGAGCTCCAGCGACAACCCCGCGGGCAGCGGCTCGCCCAACAGATCGGCTGTCAGCACTGCCGCAGCGTGGCCAGGCTTCAGCAGGCTGGCCTGCTTGACGTAGTCCTCTGCTGCCGTGCCAGCAAATGCGGAGGTAACCGGCAGCAGCATGGCTGCCATGACGCAGTAGAAAGTTTTCAAGGGGGATCTCCAATCGAACAGCGCAACAAATCAATGTGCACAAGACCCGCAGCGATCAGTGATCGGTGCAAGGCCGGAACGATGGTCACAAGGGTGCATCTGCCCCTCTGGACCTTTTAGAGAGTCCCTCCGCACGCTGTATCTGCGCCTGAGCCCCGTAGCCCGGACGTGACGCTACGCGGCAAGTTGCCGACGTGCGGCTGACGATGGCCCGGGGGGAACGAACCAGAAGGAGAAGCCGAGGCCGCGCGAGTGCAGGGCGCGCAGCCATGCGAATCGCCACCAGAGGGTGCGCTACCACCGGCCCGTTTCGAGCGGACCTGCCCCCCTGACGCGACTAAGCGAATGGCCGTTTCTCCCCAGCAACGCCGTAGCGGATCCTGCCATTTCGCCCTGCGCACATAGCCAGCACGCACGGGTGTGAAAATGGGGCCACCAATGGGCGCGACGTTGCGGCTTGGCCGCGACGCTGTAAACGGAAAAGTGGCTAGCGGACGTCATCCAATTCCCTCGGCTACTGTCAGCAGAAGGCGGGCGCGCTGCTGGCGTCGGCGCTAGGGTCAGGGCGTGGCAAACGGACTTCCGCAGTCGCTATCCGGCGGCCGCGGCCGTACGCCGATTTGGGGAACCTGCCGCGGGGTGTCAAAATTCACCCCCGCAAGCGTCTGCGGGCCGTTGAGTGCGCTCCGCCCCCAAACCTGATGTCTGCCTCCCCTGACCTACGCGACACCACGCGTCCGCCGCCGGACCCGGTGATCGTGACGCTTGCAGACTATGTCTGCGGCACGACGGCATTCAGCGCGGAGGCGCTGGATACGGCGCGGCTGTGTCTGCTGGACACGCTGGGCTGTGGTTTGCAGGCGCTGGAGCATGAGGGCTGCACCCGCCTGCTCGGGCCGGTAGTGCCGGGAGCGACGATGACGGGCGGTGCGCGGGTGCCGGGCACCGGCTACGAGCTGGACCCGGTCACGGCGGCGTTCAACATCGGTTGCATGATCCGTTACCTGGATTTCAACGATACCTGGCTGGCAGCGGAGTGGGGCCACCCGTCCGACAATCTCGGGGGCATACTCGCGGTGGCGGATTACGTCTCGCGCCGCAATATCGCTGAGGGTATGGCGCCGCTGACCCTGCAGGCCGTGCTGCACGCCATGATCAAGGCACATGAAATCCAGGGCGTGCTGGCGCTCAACAACAGCTTCAACCGCGTGGGGCTGGATCATGTGTTGCTGGTGCGCGTGGCCACCACCGCTGTTGTCACGCAGCTGCTGGGTGGCAGCCGGGATCAGGTGATCTCAGCATTGACCCATGCCTTTGCCGATGGCGGTGCATTACGCACCTACCGCCACGCCCCCAATGCCGGCAGCCGCAAGAGCTGGGCCGCGGGCGATGCCACGGCGCGTGCGGTGCTGCTGGCGCTGCGTACCCTGCGCGGCGAGATGAACATACCGACGGTGCTGACGGCACCGACCTGGGGCTTTCAGGACGCGTTGTTCCGGGGCCAGCCATTGGTGCTGGCGCGGCCGCTGGGGCATTACGTGATGGAGAACATTTTGTTCAAGATCGCGTTTCCGGCGGAGTTTCACGGGCAAACCGCGGCTGAAGCGGCCATTGCCCTGCATCCGAGGGTGGCGGAGCGCATCGCGCAGATCAGCAAGATCATCATTCGCACGCATGAGTCGGCCATCCGCATCATCGACAAGCAAGGGGTGCTGGCCAACTACGCCGACCGTGACCACTGCATTCAGTACATGGTGGCCGTAGCGCTGATATTTGGCCGGCTGCGGGCCGAGGATTACTCGGATGCGGTAGCGGCAGACCCGCGCATCGATGCGCTGCGCGCGAAGATGGTATGCGTGGAGGACCCGCGCTTTACCGCAGACTATCTGGCCCCGGACAAGCGCTCCATTGCCAACGGCCTGACCATAGCGTTTGCCGATGGCAGTCAGCTGGATGAAGAGGTGGTGGAATACCCGCTGGGCCACCGCCGTCGGCGCGCGGAAGGCGTGCCGCTGCTGCTGGAGAAGTTCCGCCGCAGTCTGGAATTGCGGCTTGAGCCCGGGCGCTGCGCAAGAATTGAACGGCTGAGTGCAGACCCGGCAGCGCTGCTGGCCACGCCGGTGCCGGAGTTTGTGTCCCTGTTCGTTGTTTGAGAGTCACAAGGTAAACCCATGGCTGGATGGTCTGATGCAGAACTGCGGGCGCAACTGGACGCCGGTGTGCGCGCGCTCAAGCTGGAATTGTCGCCGGCGGTGCAGCAGCGCCTGCTGGATTACCGCACCGAGCTGGAGAAGTGGAACGCCGCCTACAACCTGACAGCGGTGCGCTCGCCGTCGGAAATGATCTCCCGGCATCTGCTGGATTCGCTCACGGTATTGCCGCTGGTGCGCGGTCGGGTGCTGGATGTGGGTGCCGGTGCGGGCCTGCCGGGACTGGTGCTGGCGATTGCCAACCCTGAATTGCAGGTGACGGTGCTGGACAGCAACGGCAAGAAGGCGCGCTTCATGCGCCATGCGCAGCGCCATCTGAAGCTGGAAAATGCGCAAGTGGCGGAGTCCCGGGTACAGGACTGGCAGGCGCCGGGGTATGACGTGGTGGTCAGCCGCGCCTACGCAGACCTCAGTGATTTCTTCCAATCCACCGCGCATTTGTTGGCGCCCGGTGGTCAATGGCTGGCGATGAAGGGCAAACTAGCGCCCGCAGAACTCGCGGCCGTGCCGGCCGCAGTCACTATCAGGGAGACCCATCGCTTGCTGGTGCCCGGCCTCAATGAGGACCGGCATGCGGTGCTTGCGACGCCAGAACCATGAGTCACGTCATTGCCGTTGCCAATCAGAAGGGCGGGGTCGGGAAGACCACCACCTCCATCAATCTTGCCGCGTCGCTGGCGGCCACCAAGCGCCGTGTGCTGCTGGTGGATCTGGACGCCCAGGGCAACGCGACGATGGGCGTGGGTGTGGACAAGTCAACCGTAGAGCGCACCGCGCGTGACGTGTTGCTGGAGCAGTGCAGCATACGCGAGGCGATTCAGCATCTGCCCACCGTGGGCCTGTGGCTGCTGCCGGCCAACGGCGACATGACCGAAGCCGAGATCAAGCTGCGCGAGGTGGCCGCCGGCGACTTTGCGCTGAAGACCGCGCTGCTGGAGATGAGCGAGGCCTTCGACTATGTGGTGCTGGACTGCCCACCTGCCTTGTCCAAGCTCACGGTCAACGCGCTGGTTGCCGCCGATGGCGTGCTGATCCCGATGCAGTGCGAGTACTACGCGCTGGAGGGCCTGAGCGCGCTGGTGGATACGGTCAACAAGATCAAGCGCGTGATCAATCCCAAGCTGGAGATCGAAGGCCTGCTGCGGACGATGTTCGATCCGCGCAACAACCTGGCCAACGATGTGTCAGACCAGTTGCTGCAGCACTTCGGTGACAAGGTGTACCGCACGCTGATTCCGCGCAACGTGCGGCTGGCGGAAGCGCCCAGCCACGGCTTGCCGGTAATGCTGTACGACGCGCAATCCTCCGGCGCCAAGGCGTATCTGGCGCTGGCGGGCGAGGTGCTGCGTCGTCACGATGGCGGGCAGTTGCGGCTTCCGGCCGCCTGATTTTCAGAGGAACACGAGTGAGCGCCAAGAAAAGAGGACTGGGCCGCGGCCTGAATTCGCTGCTGAGCAGCGGCACTGTCTCGGGCGAGGAAGGCAACGGCGAGGAGCTTCGGGAGCTGCCGCTGGACAGCCTTCAGCCGGGCAAGCATCAGCCGCGCCAGCAGTTTGACGAGGCGGCGCTGGAAGCGCTGACCGAATCGATCCGCGCGCAGGGCATCGTGCAGCCGATCATCGTGCGCGCCGTCGGTGGCAATCGCCACGAGATCGTGGCGGGTGAGCGGCGCTGGCGCGCCGCGCAGCTTGCCGGCCTGAAGACGATACCGGCCATCGTGCGCACGCTGGACGAACGCGGTGCAATGGCGGTAGCCCTGATCGAGAACATTCAGCGTTCAGATCTGAACCCGCTGGAAGAGGCGCAGGCGCTGCACAAACTGATTGAAGACTGCGGCCTCACGCATGACAAGGCGGCAGAGGCGGTGGGCCGCTCGCGCGCCCATGTCAGCAACCTGCTGCGTGTAATGGAACTCAATGCCGATGTGCAGCAGTACCTGCGTGACGGCCATCTGAGCCTGGGTCACGCCAAGGTCTTGCTGGGTGTGCAGGGTGCGCGGCAATCGGCGCTGGCCAAGCTGACCATCGAGCGGCAGCTTTCGGTGCGACAGGTGGAGGCCATGGTGCATGCCGAACCTTCCCGGACCACCAAGGCCGTCAAGCCCAAGGCGCCGGCGTTGGAGAAGGAGCTGAGCGCACGCATTGGTCTTCCGGTGCGTGTGCAACAGACCGAAGCGGGTCGTGGGCGGCTGACAGTGGCGTTCAAGAACGCCGACGAGCTGGAGCGTCTGCTGGCGCGCATTCGCTGAACTCCGCGACGACGAACGCGCTCTGAACCGAAGCGCCCCCATGCGTCGCTACTCCACTGCACTGATCACGGGCGCTTCCTCGGGTATCGGCGCGTGCTTTGCCGAGGCCCTGGCCGCTGCCGGCACGGATCTGATACTGGTGGCGCGTTCCACCGAAACGCTTGAGGCATTGGCCGCTCGGCTGCGCGCGCAGCATGCCTGCAGCGTGACCGTAATCGCGACGGATCTTTCAGTACCCGGCGCCGGCGCCCGGCTGGCGGCTGCCGTCGATGCGCGCAGCCTGGCCGTGGACCTGTTGATCAACAATGCCGGCTTTGGGGGCGCGGGCGCATTTGCCGAGGCTGCGTTGCCGCGTCAGCAGGCGATGCTGAACCTGAATTGCGCAGCGGTGCTGGAGCTGACACATGCGTTGCTGCCGGCGATGCTCAAGGCCGGCCACGGTGCGGTGATCAATGTGGCCTCCGTTGCCGGCTTTCACGCCACGCCCTACATGACCCTGTACGGTGCGACCAAGGCGTTTGTCATTTCCTTTAGCGAAGGTCTGTGGGCGGAGTGCCGCGCGCGTGGCGTGCGAGTGCAGGCGCTGTGCCCGGGGCCGGTGGACACCGGCTTCTTCACCGCCGCCGGCGATCCGCAGCTGCGGCAGTCGATCCCGGCGGCGATGATGATGCAGCCTGGGGATGTGGTGCGGATGAGCCTGAAGGCACTGCCCACGGACCGTGTGACGGTTGTTCCGGGGCTGCCGGCGCGGCTGACTGCGCTGCTGGCGCGATGGCTGCCCCGCCGCTGGATCGTGCTGGGCACGGCGCGCGCCATGCTCAGGGCCCTGCCGAAGCGCTGATCCTCGCCAGTTCTTGCTGCGCTGCGGCATTTTGTTTGACCTGCCCAGCCCCAGCCCTTAGAATCGCGGCCCGATTACGAGCCCGCTGGATCGACGAGGCCCATCGTCACCGTGCGAGGAAATATTCGAACACCGCCAAGCAGTGCATCGCTGGCGAAATCCGTATGTCTGGCGCAGGCCGCAATAGCAGCGGCG
>JBFJKG010000084.1:0-7561 GCA_041635075.1 Solimonas sp. | reverse complement strand
TCCCGAAGCAAGCGCTCTACCAAACTGAGCTACGCCCCGAACTATTCTCAAGCCGCGCGATACGTATTGAATTGCGCCAACTCAACCAGTGCATTCTTGTGCGGCGAATCGGGAAGATCGCTCAATGTCTGGATCGCTTCCTGGCAGTGCCGCTCGGCGAGGGCGCGAGTGTAAGGAATCGCCCCAGTGGATTCAACTGCGGCGAGCACTGCGTGCATATCCTCTACCCGTCCCTGCCGAATTGCCTCGCGAATCAAGCCAGCCTCCTCTGGCGTGCCGTGCTTCATCGCATGAATCAGCGGCAGTGTGGGCTTGCCTTCAGCCAGGTCAGTTCCCAGGTTCTTGCCACTCACTGCCGGGTCGGCAATGTAGTCAAGCAGGTCGTCCACCAGCTGGAAGGCAATGCCCAAATGGCGTCCGTAGGCATGCAGTTTTGCCTGAACAGCTTCCGGCTGATCGGCGGCAATGGCCCCAAGGCGGCAGGCCGCCTCGAACAGCCGCGCGGTTTTGAGTTCGATGACGCGCTGGTAGCGCGCTTCGTCCACATCAGGATCACCACAATTCAGCAGCTGCAGCACTTCGCCTTCAGCAATGGCGTTGGTGGTGTCGGCCATGACTTTCATCACCGACATGCGCCCACTTTCCACCATCATCTGAAATGCGCGTGAATAGAGAAAATCGCCGGAAAGGACCGCGCCGGCATTCCCCCAGACCGCGTTTGCGGTCTGGCGACCCCTGCGCAACCCCGATTCATCGACCACATCGTCATGCAGCAGCGTCGCGGTATGGATGAACTCGATGGTGGCGGCGTGCAGCACCGGCTCATCGGACGTACAGCCCAGGGCACGTGCGCTCAGCAGTACCAGCGCCGGCCGCAGGCGCTTGCCGCCGGCATTGACGATGTACTGGCCGATCTCGTTAATCAGGGCCACTTCCGAGGCGCAGCGGCCACGGATCGTGTCATCCACGCGCCGCATATCGTCGGCGATGGGGGTCAGCAGGGTCTGAAGGCTCATAAGAACCGCGCGATGCTAGGGGGGGACGCGTTGCGCGTCAACGACTTAGCGCAAAACACCCGGTCAGGCAGGTTTGGACGCCGAAGTGTGAATAATTGTTGACGTTTGCGGGGTCGCTCCCTACAATTGCGCGCTCTTTCGGGCCGGGTATTGGGTCCGTTCTAAAAAAGATTTGGAGTCAACGATGTACGCCGTTATCAAGACCGGTGGCAAGCAGTACAAGATCGCAGCGGGCGAAACGCTCAAGATCGAAAGCCTCGATGCCGAAGTCGGCAACGTGGTGTCGTTCGACGAAGTGCTGATGATCGGCGACGGCGACAAGGTTACCGTTGGCGCCCCGCTGGTTGCGGGCGGCGCCGTCAAGGCGGAAGTGCTCGCGCACGGCCGTGGTGACAAGGTGCGTATCGTCAAGCATCGTCGCCGCAAGCATTATCACAAGGAACAGGGCCACCGGCAGAACTTCACGGAAGTGAAGTTCACCGAGATCGTCGGCGCCTAAGGAGCTCGTAAAATGGCACACAAAAAAGCAGGCGGCAGTACTCGTAACGGCCGCGACTCAGAAAGCAAACGCCTTGGCGTCAAGAAGTTCGGCGGCGAAGCGGTTATTGCCGGCAACATCATCATTCGTCAGCGCGGCACCAAGTATCGTGCCGGCGTGAACGTGGGTCTGGGCAAGGATCACACGATTTTTGCGCTGACCGAAGGCAAGGTGCAGTTCCGGACCCGTGGTCCGGCCAGCCGACTCCACGTGGACGTGGTTCCGGCCTGAACCCCACAGTCAGTACACTGAAAAGCCCCGGAGACGGGGCTTTTTTTGTGCGTCACAGCGACTCGAGAGAAACCGCATGAAATTTGTCGACGAAGCCCGAATCCTCGTAGAGGGGGGAAAAGGCGGCAATGGCTGCATCAGCTTCCTGCGCCTGAAATATGTCCCATTCGGTGGCCCTGACGGCGGCGACGGCGGCGACGGCGGCAGCGTCTGGGTGGTCGCGGAACCCAACCTCAACACGCTGGCGGACTTTCGCTACTCGCGTCGCTTCCGTGCCGAATCCGGCATCAACGGCCAGGGCTCAAACTGCAATGGCGCCGGCGGCAGTGATCTTGATATCCGCATGCCGTTGGGTACGCGGATCTTCGACGCAGGCACCGAGGAACTGATCGGCGAGCTTACGCGGCCGGGGCAGCGCATCAAGGTCGCCCAGGGCGGGCATCGCGGGCTTGGCAATCCGCATTTCAAGTCCTCGGTCAATAGGACTCCTTACAAGGCGACCAAGGGCGGGCTCGGGGACGAGCGTGAGCTGCACCTGGAACTGTCCCTGATGGCCGATGTCGGCCTGCTCGGTCTGCCGAACGCGGGGAAATCGACGCTGCTGGCAGCGGTATCGGCCGCGCGGCCGAAGATTGCCGACTATCCGTTTACCACGCTGTATCCGCAGCCCGGAGTGGTCTCGGTCGGCCCCGGCCGCTCGTTTGTCATGATGGATATTCCTGGCCTGATCGAAGGCGCAGCCGACGGTGCGGGCCTTGGCATCCGCTTTCTCAAGCATCTGCAACGCACCCGCCTGATGTTGCATCTGGTGGACATCCTGCCGCCGGATGGCTCGGATATTGTCGAAAACATCCGCACGATCATGAGCGAGGTCGAGGCCTTCGGTGCGGAGCTGATTCAGCGTGAGCAGTGGCTGGTTTTCAACAAGACTGACCTGATGCCGGAGCAGGCGTCGCAAAAGCTGATCGCGGCTACGCTTAAAAAGCTTCGCTGGAAGGGGCGCTGGTTTGCGATATCCGGCGTCAGCGGGCACGGCTGCCCTGCGCTGTGCGAAGCCGCGATGAGCTGGTGCGAGGCCAAGGCCGCTGCCGTAGCCGCAGAAGAGCAGGCACTGCAGATCATGATCGATACCGCGTCGATCAAGCCGGCAACCCCACCCCGCAAGCCGCGCCCCATCCGCCGCCGCAACGACGTCGTACCCAGCAAGGACACCGGCAAGGCGCGCAAGCCGGCCAAGCAGAAGGCCGTCAAGCAGCGTCCCGAGAAGGGAGTGAAGAAGGTGGTCGCGAAAAAAGCAGCGGCAACGCCGGCCAAGAAGCCAGCGAAGAAGACTGTAAAGAAGGCTGTCAAGAAGGCTGTCAAGAAGGTCGTCAAGAAGACCGCGTCCCAGGCTCGGACCCGCAAATCCAAGTAGAACCCGCTATGACTGCATCCCGCGACAAACTGCGACATACCCGACGCTGGGTCATCAAGGTGGGAAGCTCGCTGGTCACGGCCAAGGGTCAGGGCCTGGACCATGAGGCTATTCGTGACTGGTGCACACAGATCGCCGCCCTGCGTGCCGATGGCGTTCAGGTGGTGCTGGTTTCATCCGGTGCGGTAGCCGAAGGCATTGCCCGTCTGGGACTTGCCAAGCGCCCCACCGCCCTGCACGACTTGCAGGCTGCTGCCGCAGTCGGACAGATGGGCCTGGTGCGAGCATACGAGGCCGCGTTCAACACGCATGCGCTCAAGGCGGCGCAGATTCTTCTGACGCATGACGACGTTGCCAATCGCGGGCGCTATCTCAACGCACGCGGCACCTTCAACACCTTGCTGGACTATGGGGTGGTGCCGGTCGTCAACGAAAACGACAGCGTCGCCACTGACGAGATTCGCCTCGGCGACAACGACACCTTGGGTGCATTAACGGTCAATCTGGTTGAGGCCGACCTGCTGGTGATACTCACCGATCAGGACGGTCTGTTCGAGGCCGACCCACGACTTCATCCGGATGCGGCGCTGGTCAGCGAAGCCGAACTCTCGGACCCACGCCTGACCGCGATGGCCGGCGACAGCAAGGGTGTGCTCGGCCGCGGCGGCATGCGCACCAAGCTGACCGCCGCATGCACGGCGGCTCGCTCAGGTGCCGCCACGGTGATTGCCTACGGCCGTAGGCCCGAAGTGTTGAACCAGATCCGGCAAGGCCTCGACGTCGGAACCCTGCTGCTACCGGCTCAGGGCATCATGGCGGCCCGCAAGCGCTGGATCGCAGGCCAGATGCAAATCCGCGGACGACTGCACCTGGATGCCGGCGCGGCCCGCGTACTGCGCGAACAAGGCCGCAGTCTGCTGCCGGTCGGGGTTCACTCACTCGATGGAGAATTCGACCGCGGCGACTTGGTAGCCTGCCTAGATCCCGATGGCCGCGAAGTGGCGCGCGGCCTGAGCAACTACGATGCCGTGGAAGCGCGCAAGATACTGGGCGCACGCCGAGAGGAGTTGTCGCTGCGGCTGGGCTATCCGGGGGACGCCGAGCTGATTCACCGCGACAACCTGGTACTCAAGCAGTAATCGCGGCCACATCGGCCCAATGAAAAAGCCCGGCGAACGCCGGGCTTTTTCATGCAAACCTCGCCCTCGGTCGCAATCAGGACGCCTTGAGCTCCGGGAACCTGATCAAGGGCTGCAGACTGTCGCGCACAGCCCTCGCATCGTACGCATTCGGATCCTGATCCGGCTTCGCGCCCTTGAACATCAGCACAAAGGCCTGTGCCTGGTAGTCCGTAACCGGCGTGGAACTGCTCACACCCAACCCCACACCGCTGTGATAACCCCAACCATATCCAAACGGGCTGCCGATAAAGGAAACGCCCTGGTTATAGCGGGTACGCGCCTCGGTATCGGTCCCACTCATCACAAAGTAGTCGTAGCCGTTGTTGAGGGTCAGCTCGGCCGCCCGGTAGAGCATGTAGTTCTCCACCGTCTCACGTGGCGTGCTCGAATTGCCATTGAAAGCAATACGATAACGATTGCTCTCAATACGTTGTTCTGAATAGCCTTTTCCGTCCTTGGCAGGTTGATACGGGGTTGCCGTGGCGCAGGCGCCTAGCGCCAACACCATGCTCAACAGGGCGAAGCGCTTGAGAGGGGACAATACTTGCATCGTAGGCTCCGGAGTTTCCGTGGAATGTCCCTAGTTTACGTCCGGGCTGGCTTACGGGATGCTGAACCGCGGCTGACCGGGCTCAGGCCCGGTAACGCACCCCGAGCACCTCCAGTTCCACCACGCCGGCCGGCAGCTGGATCTGGACGGCATCCCCCTCAGCCTTGCCCAGCAACGCGCGCGCGACCGGGGAATCGATGCTGATCCAGCCCTCGCCAGCGCCCGTCTCATCGGCGCCGACTATCCGGTAGCAGCATTCGCGCCCCTTCTCATCCGCCACCTCGACCCAGGCTCCGAAGTACACCCGCCCATCACCTTGCGCAGCGGGCTCAACGATGCGCACCTCCTTCAGCCGCGTCGTCAGATACTTCAGGCGCGCGTCGATCTCGCGCAGCTCCTTCTTCCGGTACTGATACTCGGCATTCTCGCTGCGGTCGCCTTCGGCGGCAGCCGCCGTCAGCGCCTTGACGACCTCCGGCCGGCGCCGACGCCACAGTTGCTCGAACTCCTGTTTCAGCCGCTCATGCCCCGCCGCCGTGATGTAGGGCGAGGATTTCTCCGGCGGCGGACGCCAGCGCGACACCGCTGCCTCTTCAGCCGAGCTTGGGCAGATCGTCCGGCAGGAAGAAGTCCGGCGCCATCTCATGGTCTGGGGTGCCAGGTACTGCGGCGTAGCCCGAGAAATCCCGTACGCCTTCATTCCAGAGCACGAGGTCATCAATGCAGAAATTTCCAGTGAACTCACGCGAAGGCTTGCACAGGATTCGATGCGCGGCGTCGCCCATGATTTCCGGGGTTCGTGATTTCTTCATGATCGGATCGCCTCCGATCATCACTACAGCGGCAGTTGCAATCGTCGTGCGCGGCCACAGGGAATTTGCCGCGATTCCGTCGCGCCGGAACTCTTCTGCCCAGCCGAGGGTGCACAGACTCATGCCGTACTTGGCCATCGAATAGGCCACGTGCGGCGCAAACCATTTGGCGCGCATGTCCAGTGGCGGCGAAAGCGTCAGGATGTGCGGGTTCGCGGCCTTCTTCAAGTGCGGAATGCAATACCGGCCCAGCATGTACGTTCCGCGCGCATTGATGCCGTTCATCAGGTCATAGCGCTTCATGTCCGTAGCCATCGTGCCGGTCAAACCGATGGCACTGGCGTTGTTGACAAGCACGTCAATCCCGCCAAACGTCTCCACGGCCTTGGCAACCGCCGCCTGCACCTGAGCTTCGTCACGTATATCGCACAGGACAGGCAAAGCCTTGCCACCCGCTTTCTCGATCTCTGCGGCGGCCGTGTAGATCGTGCCCTCCAGCTTGGGGTGCGGTTCACCCGTCTTGGCAGCGATCACCACGTTGGCGCCATCGCGGGCTGCACGCACCGCGATCGCCAGTCCGATGCCGCGCGAACCGCCGGAAATGAATAGGGTCTTGTCCTTCAGGCTCATAGCAATCTCGCTCAGTAGTATGAAATTCTTGTGTTCAGTTCAACGCTAGCACGCTGCCCGCCGCGCGCCTCTACCCAACCGGGTAGCGGCACCACTACTGGATCATCGCGGTCACGCGTGCCAGTCGTTCGGCCTGGATGCGATTGAGGTTGCGGAAGATTGCCGCAGCGATGCGCGGGTAGCGCAGGCGCAAGCGCTCCAGATCCTGTGAATCGAAGCGCAGCAGCCGCACCGGCCCCACCGTATCGACATTTGCGGTGCGGCGTTGGCCGAAGTAACCCGCCTCGCCCATGACCGCACCACGCGCCATCGTCGACAGGCTCTTGCGCT
Source organism: Solimonas sp. (assembly GCA_041635075.1). Classification (GTDB taxonomy): domain Bacteria; phylum Pseudomonadota; class Gammaproteobacteria; order Nevskiales; family Nevskiaceae; genus Solimonas. The sequence continues at coordinate 859 of JBFJKG010000084.1, read as the reverse complement.
CCCCCTGTCGCTCAACCCAGACCTCGAGTGTGCCATCGACGACGACGTAGATGTCGCGTGCGTAGTCACCCTGACGGATCACTCGCGTGTTGGCCGGATGCCGCTCCATTTTTGACATCAACGCAAAAACCCGCGCCTGCCGCAGCGACAGTCCCGAGAATAGGGGAATTGTGTGCTGGGGCGACTGACCGAGATCCAGACGCAGGATGTCCCACAGTGTCACGATGCGCAGCTTGGACCCCAGTGCCGGAGTCAGGGTGATGTCGGTGATCCAGGCAATGGCCAGCGTCACCGCGGACAGCAGACCGAACTCCGCCTGGTTGCGCAGCTCACTTCCGGTAAAGACCAGGAACCCGAGGCAAAGCGCAACCACCGTCAGCGTCACCGGCCGCAGTACCGCCGCCAGTGCGCTCTTGACCGCGGCCTTCTCGTTCGCCTTGGCCCTGGCGTCGGCATTGAACCGGGTCAGGAAATGAATGGTGTCGTCCACTGCAATGCCGAGCACGATGCAAGCGATCAGGCTGGTCGTGGGGCTCAATGGGATATTCAAGGCCCCCAGAATCGCGAAATAGAGAATCACTGGCAGCAAATTCGGCAGCATTGCCAACAGAGCAGCGCGCGCCGAGGTAAACAGCAGCGCCAGCATGGCCCAGATGGCAACCGAAGCAATCGCCAGCGAAGTAAGCTGCCCGGAGGCAATGGCGTTCACGGTGCGTGTGGCGAGTACCGGCGTGCCGGTCACGGTGCCCCCCAGTGGCGGCGGCATCATGGCGAGTCGCGCCTCGGTCCGCTCCACGAAATCTCCGATCTCGATCGAGCCGTCAACGCGAATGCGCAGGCTGATCAGCGCCGTCCGATA